>DASUXS010000296.1:0-3559 GCA_036377855.1 Moraxellaceae bacterium | reverse complement strand
AGCAACGCCCGCCCGGCCAATATCTCCCTGCCCCCGCTGGGTGCCCCGTCTGCCGGTGGCGGCGGTGGCGGTGGCGGCTGCAACCCGCAGTTGGCCAGCTGCTCCTGAGCTGAGCCGATACCAAAAGGGCCAGAATCTTCTGGCCCTTTTGTTTTCCATCCCCCCAAAAACTAAAAAACCCGCCGGATGAAGGATTCTCCACGCCAACCCGATACCTGGGTATTCGTCCTCCTTTGCATTTTCGTGCTGTGGGCTCCCGTTCCCCTGGGAGGCCACCGGGCCTGGGCTGCTGCCAGCCTGGAAATGCTGGTGGCACTCATGGTTGTCGGCCTGTCCTGGCTGCTGGCCTCGGGGCGCCTGGCGCTGAATCCGGTGGTCAGCTATTCCCGCCCCCTGCTACTGCTGTTTCTGGCCATACCGTTGTGGAGCCTGCTGCAGCTACCTTTCACGCTGGATGTGCATGCCACCCTGGCCAAACTGCAGAAAAGCCTCGCCTATGCCTTGCTGCTGGGCTGTGCCCTGCAACTGCTGAACAGCAAAGACCGCCTGCGCCTCTTCGCCAACATCATCGTGATCAGCGGCCTCTTCCAGGCCTGCTACGGCGTCATCACAGCCCTGGGCGGCCAGGATTTCGACCTGCTGGGCATAGACTCCCCTTTCCGCCGCCAGGGCATGGCCACCGGCACCTACATGAATCGCAATCATCTCGCCGGCTGGCTGGAAATGTGCCTGCCGGTGGGCATAGGCCTGCTGATCGCCTCCCTTAAAGGCAGCGGCGGCGACGAGAGCTGGCGCGTCCGGGGCCGTGAGCTGCTGCGCGCCTTGCTGGGTGACAAGGGCAGGTTGCGCCTTTTCCTCATCGCCATGGTCATTGCCCTGGTGATGACACGCTCGCGCATGGGCAATACCGCCTTTTTCACCAGCATGGGCATCTCTGCCCTGATCGGTTATGCGCTGTACCGGCGCCAGTCACGTTCCATGGTCATCCTTTTCGTCAGCATGATCCTGATTGATGTCTTCATCATCAGCAGCTATTTCGGACTGGAAAAACTGGCCACCCGCATTGAAACCACGCAGACCAGCCAGGAAGGCCGGCTGGACGTCAACCACGATGCCCTGCTCTGGCTGCAGGAGCATTGGCTGGCCGGGTCGGGAGCCGGCACCTTTGTCAGTGCCTTCCCCGCTTATCGCAGCTCCGATGTGGCCGGTTTCTACGACTTCGCTCATAACGACTATCTGCAGATTCTGGGGGAATACGGGGTGATAGGCGCCGCCTTTTTTGCCGCCATTGCCCTGCTCACGCTGTGGACGGCATTGCAGGCACAACGCCAGCGGCGCAATGCCTTGCTGCGCGGCATGGGCTTTGCGGCCATGATGGGCATGCTGAGTCTGCTGATCCATTCCGCCACGGACTTCAACCTGCATATCCCCGCCAATGCCAGCCTGCTGACGCTGCTCTGCGGACTGGCCTGCACGGCACGCTATCTGGAAGACAGCAAACCACGCAGACGCCGCAGCACGCCAAGTACGGCAGACTAAGCGGCGTCTACAATCCCACCCTTGCATTAGCCGGCATTCCTGCCAATGCTTGTGAGCCCCCGCGCCCTGCTGTGCAGGGCAACGCTACACAGGAGAGAAAAATGCGTTCACCCACCTTACTCGCCAGCTGCCTTTTCCTGGTCTGCTCCGGCTTTGCCGCCGCCGACACCCCGCTGACCTACCAGCGCATCGATTTCTCCACCGAAGTCGCCCGTGAAATCAGCAACGACCAGATGAATGCCACGCTCAGCATCGAGCTGAGCGACAAGGATGCCGGCAAGCTGGCGCAGCAGGTCACGCTGACGCTCAATGACGCCATGAAAAAAGCCGCGGCCTATCCCGCCGTGAAAGCCACTACCGGCGGCCAGAACACCTGGCCGGTTTACGGCAGCACACTCACCTCCTCCAGCAAGCTGGAAAGCTGGCGCACCCGCGCCGAAATCCGCCTGGAGAGCAAGGACTTCAAGGCCGCCTCCGAACTGATCGCCAAGCTGCAGGAAAAAATGCAGCTCTCCGGCATCAATTTCAGCGTGTCCGCCGACACCCGCAAGAAAGTCGAAGACAGCCTGACCGGTGAAGCCATCGCCGCCTTCAAGAACCGCGCGGAAGCCGTGCGCAACGCCTGGAGCGCCAAGGGCTATCGCCTGGTGCAGATGAACCTCGGCTCCGCTGGCGGCCCCGCTCCCTACATGCCCATGATGCGCGCCATGAAAGCCGCCGATGCGGAAGGTGCACCGGCGCAGGACATGGCCGGCGGTGAAACCCGCCTGGTCGTGAACGTCAACGGCACCATCGAACTGCAACCCTGATATCCGGAAAATTTCGTCATGAGCAAAGCCCGTCAACAGCTGTTCGGCAGCCGGAAAATCCTCATCACCGGCGCCGGCAGCGGCATCGGTCGCGCCACTGCTTTCGAGCTGGCACCGCACCAGCCCCATCTCATCCTCTGCGACCTGAATGCGGAAGCCGTGGCACGTGTCGCCGCGCTCTGCGAAGGCCTGGGCGCCAGCACGGAAACCCATGTCGTGGATGTTTCCGACTGGGATGACATGCAGGCCCTGGCCGCCAAGGTGGAAAAGCGCCACGGTGCGCTGGACATCCTGATCAACAATGCCGGTGTCGGCCTGGGCGGTGATTTCCTCAGCACGCCCATCGAGGACTGGCAGTGGGTGCTGGGCATCAACCTCATGGGCGTGGTACATGGCTGCAAGCTGTTCGCCCCCGGCATGGTGGCGCAGCGTTCCGGCCATATCGTCAACCTGGCGTCCGCAGCCGGTTATTACGCCGCGCCGGACATGACGGCCTATGCCGCCAGCAAACATGCCGTGATGGGTTTGTCAGAGGCACTGCGTGCGGAAATGGCGGAACACGGCATCGGCGTCAGTGCCATCTGCCCGGGCGTGATCAACACCAATATCGTGGCGGCCGGCCGTATGCATGGCGCTACCGGTGCCGCGCAGGACAAGATTGCCGCGCTGTACCGCAAACGCAATTACGGTCCGGAGCTGGTGGCCAAGGCCATTGTCAGCGCCATCGAAAACAACCGCGCCGTCACCCCGGTCAGCCCGGAAGCCTGGGCCATGTATGGCGCCAAACGCTTCACGCCGGGCCTGCTGGACTGGGCCAATCGCAGCCCCCTGCTGAAAAAGCTGCGGCCCTGACCCCCCAATAAAAAAAACGCCGGCAGATGCCGGCGTTTTTATTTCATGCAGCAAAGCTTGATAAAGAATGGTCAGCGGGCTGCCAGCACCGCCTCCAGGCGCGACTGCTGCATGATTTCCTTCATCTCACGCACCGCCCCCGCCAGACCGGAGAAAACGGCACGGGCAATGATGGCGTGGCCGATATTGAGTTCGTTGATGTCGCTGAGTGCCGCGATGCGCTGCACATTGTGGTAGTGCAGGCCGTGGCCGGCATTCACCACCAGGCGGCCCGCCGCATAGCTGGTGGCCGCTGCAATGCGCTGGAACTCCTTGTCCTGCTCTGCCACCGACTCCGCTTCGGCATAGGCCCCGGTATG
>DASUXS010000295.1:0-5687 GCA_036377855.1 Moraxellaceae bacterium | reverse complement strand
CGATCATGCCTTCGATACGCGCCTGGCCCCAGTCCGGCACCCACTGCACGCCGGGGATGGCGCTCATGGCGGCATCGCGTAGGCCTTTCTGCTGCATGCTGATGAACCACTGCGGGGTGGCGCGGAAAATGATGGGCGTCTTGTGGCGCCAGCAATGCGGATAGCTGTGCTGGATTTTCTTGTGAGCGAACAGCAGCGAGCGGTTGGCGCGCGAATGTTCCTTCAGCGTCTCGATGATGGGCTCATTGGCCTTGTTCACATGCAGGCCGGCCAGCGCCGCACCCGCATGCAGCGGCGGCGTGCTGGGCAGGAAGACACCGGCGCCGCTGACGGGATTGTCCACCAGCAGTTTGTATTTGCGGCCGATGATGAAGTCGTCCTGGCCATGGCCGGGCGCGGTATGCACGGCACCGGTACCGGAATCGGCGGTGACATGCTCACCCACGATCACCGGTACTTCACGTTCGAAGAAAGGATGCTGCAGCGTCAGGTGTTCCAGCGCGGCGCCCGTCACGGTGCCCAACACCTGCGCGTCTTCCGCGCCGAAACGTTCAATCGCCGTTTCCGCCAGCGCTTCGGCCACGATAAAGGCACGACGCAGGCCGGCAATGCTGCCGGCGACGATGGCGTACTGGAATTCCGGGTGCAGGCTGACGGCCTGGTTGGCCGGCAGCGTCCAGGGCGTGGTGGTCCAGATCACCACATCCACCGGCAGGTCGATGGCAGCGAGGCCGGCACGCTTGGCCAGGTCCGCCACATCCTTCACCGGGAAACCCACATCGATGGCATGCGAGGTCTTGTCCTCGTATTCCACTTCGGCTTCGGCCAGCGCGGAGCCGCAGTCCATGCACCAGTGCACGGGCTTGAGGCCTTTGTGCAGATGGCCGTTCTGCGCGATCTGGCCCAGCACGCGGATGATGTCGGCTTCCTGGCCGTAATTCATGGTCAGGTAGGGATTGAACCAGTCACCCAGGACGCCCAGGCGCATGAAATCCGTACGCTGCTTTTCCACCTGCGACTGCGCGTAATCGCGGCAGTGCTGGCGGAATTCCTTGGCAGAAACCTTTTCGCCCGGCTTGCCGACTTTCTTTTCGACATTGAGCTCGATGGGCAGGCCATGGCAGTCCCAGCCCGGCACATAGGGCGCATCGAAACCGGACAGGGTCTTGGACTTGACGATGATGTCCTTGAGGATCTTGTTGACGGCATGGCCGAGATGGATGTCGCCGTTGGCGTAGGGCGGGCCGTCATGCAGGATATACTTGGGCGCGCCGCGACGGGCCTCGCGGATTTTCTGGTAGAGCTTTTTCTCCTGCCAGTCCGCCAGCATGGCGGGTTCGCGCGTGGCCAGGCTGGCCTTCATGGCGAAATCGGTTTCGGGCAGGTTCAGCGTGGGCTTGTAGTCAGTCGTCATGTTCGTCTTGCCTTCAGCGGTGTTTTTTTCCCCTCGCCCGTTTAGCGGAGAGAGGGTCAGGGTGAGGGCAACGGGCGGAATCCCCTCACCCCAGCCCTCTCCCGGTGGGAGAGGGAGGTAAATTGAAATAGGCCCGGGCATCGGCAATATCCTTGGCCATCGCCACCTTCAGCTCCTCCAGCGAGGAAAACTTCAATTCCTCGCGCAGCTTGTGGTGGAAGGTCACGCGTATGCGCCGGCCGTAAATCTCGCTGCTGAAATCCAGCAGATAACTCTCAATGCGCTCGTCCTTGCCGTTCACCGTGGGACGGCGTCCCACGCTGGCCACGCCATAAACCGTGTTCTCGGCCGCACCTTCCACCGTCACCGTGTAAATCCCCGACAGCGGCGAATGCAGGCGGCGCGGCGGAATGTTGGCGGTGGGCACACCCAGGGTGCGCCCCAGCTTGTCGCCATGTACCACATGGCCACTGACACTGTAGGGCCGGCCCAGCAGGGTTTCCGCGAGACGGAAATCGCCGGCCTTGATGGCGGCGCGGATACGCGTGCTGCTGACACGGCCGCCCTGCACCACCACCGTCGTGGTGTTCACCACCTCGAAACCGAATTCCACGCCCGAGGCCTGCAGCATGCTGAAATCGCCACCGCGATCGCAGCCGAAACGGAAATCATCACCTATGACCAGGTGCCGGCAACCCAGGCCCTGCACCAGCAGGTTCTCGACAAACTGGCGCGCGGTCAGGCCGCGGAATTTTTCATCGAAACGCACGCAGAGCACGCGCTCCACACCGGTGGCGGCCAGTGCATCGATCTTGTCGCGCCAGTTCATCAGCCGGGCCGGTGCATCCGCACCGAGGAAAAACTCCTGCGGCTGCGGTTCAAACACCATCACCGTGTCCGGCAGGCCCAGCCGCTGCCCCGCCTCCTTGAGGCCGGCGAGGATGACCTGGTGCCCGCGGTGCACGCCATCGAAGTTGCCGATGGTGACCACCGAGCCGAGATGGCGGGGACGCAGGTTATGGATGCCGCGGATCAGTTCCATCGGGGCTGGGGACCAGGCGAATCGAGCCGCGCAGTATAAAGAAAGAAGCGGTGGCCGTCAGTCGTTCCCCAGGCCCGGAGCGGGCTCCGGGACAGCATTCCCGGACCGGCCGCCGCCAGTCCTTCCGCATGCCTCTCAGTGATGGCGAATCTCCCGCAGCCGGAAGCCCACCGCGAACAGGGCCGCGAAATAGGCCAGGCCGCCGGCGGCGCAGATGCCCAGGATGTAGGCCACCTTGATCCAGTTGCCGTGGCCGGCCGCCGTCCACCAGGCCATGGCCGGGGTGATGGCCAGCAGCACGCCCGCCATCACGGCGTTGGCGGCCAGGTAGCGCAGCAGCACCGGAACCCAGTGCTTCTCGATACGGTAGACCCCCTTACGGTGCAGGCCCCAGTAGAGCAGGCCGGCATTGAGGAAGGCGGACAAGGTGCTGGCCAGTGAGAGGCCGACATGGGCCATGTCGAAGCCCAGCACCAGGATGAGGTTGAAGACCATGTTCGCCACCATGGCGATGATGCCTATCTTCACCGGGGTGCGGGTGTCCTGGCGCGAGAAATAGCCCGGCGCGAAGACCTTGATGAGCATGAAGGCCAGGATGCCGCCGGACAGGGCCTGCAGGGCAGCCGCCGACATGGCGACGTCATTGGCCGTGAACTTGCCATGCATGAAAAGCGCGGCGATCAGCGGGCCGGCCAGCATGCCCATGGCGATGGAAGACGGCAGGCCCACCAGCACGATGACGCGCAGCGCCCAGTCCAGCATGCCGCGGAATTCCTTGTCGGATTTCTCCGCATGCTTGGCCGACAGCGAAGGCAGGATGACGGTGGCCACGGCAATGCCGATCAGGCCCAGGGGCAGCTCGGTCAGGCGCTCGGCCGTGTACAGCCAGGACACGGAGCCGGTGATGAGGAAGGAAGCCAGTATGGTGTCCAGCAGCAGGTTTATCTGGCTGACGGAGACCCCAAACATGGCCGGCACCATCAGCGTCAGGATGCGCTTCACTTCCGGGTCTTTAAAGCCCGGCGTGAAGCGCGGCAGCATGCGGATCTCGCGCAGATAGGGCACCTGGAAGCCCAGCTGCACGAAGCCCGAGAGCAACACGCCCCAGGCCAGCGCCATCACCGGCTGCGCCATCAGCGGCGACACCCAGACCGCGAAGCCGATCATCACCAGGTTCATCAGCACCGGGGTAAAGGCCGAGGCACCGAATTTCCCGTAGCTGTTGAGGATGCCGCCGGCAAAGGCCGTCAGCGAAATCAGCAGCAGGTAGGGAAAGGTGATGCGCAGCATGTCCGCTGCCAGATCGAATTTTATCGGGTCGCCACGGAAGCCCGGTGCAAACAGCAGGATGATCAGCGGCGACGCGACCATGGCCACCACGGTGAGGCTGCCCAGCACGATGGACAGCGTGCCCGCGACACGGTCCACCAGCTGTTTCACCGCCGCATCGCCGCGCTGCGTCTTCACCTCGGTCAGCACCGGCACGAAGGCCTGGGCGAAAGCGCCCTCGGCAAACAGGCGGCGCAGGAAGTTGGGAATCTTGAAGGCCACCAGGAAGGCGTCCATCAGGCTGTTGGCGCCAAAGAGGTTGAGGTAAACCATGTCGCGCACCAGCCCGGCGATACGCGACAGCATGGTCATGGCACTGACCACCAGGGTGGAACGCCACAGGCCGCCGCCCTTTTTTCCAGGCGCGGCAGGCGGAACAGGCGTGGCGGATACGGACATGGAGATTCCAGCAGGGCAATAAAATCGACCAACACCGTTCGGGTTGAGCCTGTCGAAACCCGCCCTTCGACAAGCTCAGGGCGAACGGACCAAACACAAGGCGGTGCGCAACAAAGCGGCGATGGTAGCGGAGCCCGCAAGGCGGCGAAACCGGCCGCGCGGGCCGGGTACAACTCCCTTACAATCCGCCCCCATGCGCCTAGACAAATTTGTTGCCAGCAACACCGCCCACTCCCGCAGCGAAGTCCGCCTGCTGGTCCGCGCCGGCCGCCTGCAGGTGAACGGCCAGCCGGTGAAGGATGCCGGCCTGGCCTTGGCGGCTGCCGACCTCGTCACCCTGGACGGCCAGCCCGTGCTTGCCCGCGGTCTGCGCTACTTCATGCTGCACAAACCCGCCGGCGTGGTCTGCGCCACGGAAGACGGCAGCCATCGCACGGTGCTGGACCTGCTTAAGGGTGAAGCGCTGGATGGCCTGCATGTGGCCGGCCGCCTGGACATAGACACCACCGGCCTGGTGCTGGTCACGGACGATGGCCAGTGGTCGCATCGCATCAAGGCCCCCGGCCGCCATGAAAAGCGCTACCGGGTGCGGACCGCCCGCCCCATCGCCGACGACACCGCCCGGCGTTTTGCCCAGGGCCTGCTGCTGCGCGGCGAGGAAGACCAGCCCACCCGCCCCGCCCGGCTGGAAATCCTGGGCCCCTGCGAAGCCCTGGTGTGGCTGCAGGAAGGCCGCTACCACCAGGTGAAGCGCATGTTTGCCGCGGTCGGCAACCATGTGGAGGCCCTGCACCGCGAGGCCGTGGCCGGCATCAGCCTGGATCCGGCCCTGGCGCCCGGCGCCTGGCGCCCGCTGACGGCCGCGGAAATCGCCCAGGACGTGGCCCAGGACTAGAACTGGGCCTGGAACTTGGCATGGCAAGGCGGTTGACTTCCCCTCCCCCCATCGGCAGAATTGCGCGCCTGTTTCGGGAAGCGCCCGAAAACCCATTTTCATGCACTAATTTCAGGAGAGCCCCACTGTGGCCAACTCTGCACAAGCCAAGAAGCGTGCTCGCCAGAACGACAAGGTGCGCGCCCACAACGCCAGCCTGCGCTCCATGGTTCGCACCTATATCAAGAAGGTCGTGAACGCCATCGCCACCGGTAACAAGACCGATGCCCAGGCTGCCTACACCAGCGCCGTTCCGGTCATCGACCGCATGGCCGACAAGGGCATCATCCACAAGAACAAGGCTGCTCGTCACAAGAGCCGCCTGAACGCCCAGATCAAGGCACTTGCCTGATCGACCTCTCAGGGTCTGCGTTTCCCTCCCGTGCTGCGGGAGAGAATGAAAAAACCGGCTGATGCCGGTTTTTTTATGCCTGTGATCCGGTGCTGACGCTCAGCTGCCCTCTTCCGCTGCAGGTCCTGGCTGCCGTGCAAATGTCGGCAGGTAGACCATCACCACTCCGCCCAGGATGACGCCCATGGCTACCAGCTCCAGCGTGTCCACCTGTTCG
>DASUXS010000294.1:0-6592 GCA_036377855.1 Moraxellaceae bacterium | reverse complement strand
CTTTCCAAGGGAGTCAATCAGATCATCTGGGGAGAGTTCCAGGGGAGATTGCCGGGCAGCCAGTCTGCGGACTTGGTCATCAAGGCGATTGATAGCACTCTGTGGGAGGTTTTTGCTGAAGATGCCTGCTTGGATAGGATTAGAAAAGCATTTAGGGATGTCAGGCCTACGGCCTACACGATCGTGTGAGCTGCATGTGTTGGGTGCTGTCCAATAAAAAAACCGGCACAAAGCCGGTTTTTTATGGGCAGAAGCAACGCAGCCTCAAAGCACCATCTTGATATGCTGGTGCGCCGCGAAATCCGCATACATGCCGTTGATCTGTTCCTTGCGCTCGACATAAACGCTGGCCGTCACCGAGACGTATTTGCCGGCGCTGGAGGGCTTTTCCACCAGGGTGGACGGATCGAAGCCGGGGGCGTGGCGTTGCAGGATTTCGGCCACGATCTCGCGCATGGGGTGCTGGGCCTCGCCCATGATCTTGACCGGGTATTCCATGGGGAATTCCCAGAGGTGTTCGTTCTGGATATCGGTCTTGATGCGGTCGGTCATGGTGTCCTCCTGCGTGGCGGCCTGCTTGCCGGCACAGGCGAAAGATATGGGGGCTGAGGGCGGGAGATGCAAGAGGCGTTCGCGGCCGATGGTCTGGCCGCGAACGGGGATGGCGCTTAGAAAATCTTGCTGAAGAACAGCGCGATATGCTGCCAGAGGCGGGCGAAGAAATTGGCTTCTTCCACCGCTTCCAGCGCGACTACCGGCTGCGTGGCCACGACCTGGCCGTCCAGCAGCACATTCACCTTGCCGATGGCCTGGCCCTTGGCCAGCGGGGCGCGCACTTCCGGGTCCAGCTGCAGTTCGGTCTTGAGGCGGTCTTTCTCGCCACGGGCCAGCGTCAGGTTGAGGTCGCTGGCGAGGCCGGCCTTGACGCTGTCGGCCTTGCCGAACCACACGCGCGGCGTGGCCAGCACGGTGCCGGCGGTCACCGGCTTCACATTCTCGAAATTGGCAAAGCCCCAGTTGAACAGCGCACGCGTCTGGTCGGCGCGGGCCTGCATGGACTTGGTGCCCATGACCACGGAGATAAGGCGCATGCCGTCACGCTTGGCGGAGGCGGTGAGGCAGTAGCCGGCATCGTCGGTGTGGCCGGTCTTGAGGCCGTCGACACTGGGGTCGGTGTAGAGCAGGGCGTTGCGGTTGCCCTGCTTGATACGGTTGTAGGTGAATTCCTTTTCCGCATAGATCGGGTAGTAGTGCGCGCTGTCGCGGATGATGGCGCGGGCCAGGATGGCCAGGTCATAGGCCGTGGTCAGGTGCGCGGGATCGGGCATGCCGGTGGCGTTCTTGAAGACGGTGTCTTTCATGCCCAGGCGCGCGGCTTCCTTGTTCATCAGCTCGGCAAAAGCGGGCTCGCTGCCGCCAATGTGTTCGGCCATGGCCTTGGAGGCATCGTTGCCGGACTGGATGATGATGCCGCGCAGCATGTCGATGACGGAGGCCTGGCCATGCACGGGCAGGTACATGCAGGACTCGGCGCTGGTGCCGCGGCACCAGGCGTATTCGCTGACATAGACCGGGTCGGTTTCCTTGAGGCGGCCGCTGTTCAGGCCCTGCTCGACCAGGTAGCTGGTCATCATCTTGGTCATGGAGGCGGGGGCCAGGCGCTGGTGGCTGTTGCCTTCGCCCAGCACGCGGCCGGAGTCGAAGTCCACGACGATCCAGGATTTGTTGTCCTGCACCGGCGGCGCGGGCGGGGCGGCGTGGACAAGGCTGGAGGCGAGAAGCAGCGGGGCGATCCCTGCGGCGAGGCGGCGCATGAAGGACATGGCGGTTCCTGTTTTTGTAGCGGGTGAACGGTGATACGGACGGGCTTCCTGCGACGCCAAGGCGATGCCCGGGGCCAGGAAAAGCGCGCGAATTGTAGCACCGCCCGCCGCCGCCAAGGACCGGGCTTTGTCAGGCGATTTGTCGGCCTGCTGTGATGAAGATGTGATGAGGGGCCCGTGGCCTAGTGCGGCCGCAGTATCCAGAGCAGCTCGGCCATGGCCAGCAGGGTCATGAGCAGGGCCAGGGTCTTCCAGAAACCCACCGGGTCGCGCTCCAGCCAGGGCTGGGCGTTGACCGGGGCGAGGCGGGGATTGGGTGTCTGCAGGTCGGCCAGGAACTCGCCCAGGGACTCGTAGCGCTGCGGCGGTGCGAAGGACAGGGCCTTGTGCAGAGCCGCGTCCAGCCAGGGCGGCACATGCGGGTTGTGGCGGCAGGCGCTGTGGTAGGCCAGCTTGTTGAAGTCGGCCGTGGTCTGCGCACGGGCATAGTCGTCGCCGTAGGGATGCGCACCGGTGAGCAGCTCATACACGGTGACGGCCAGGGCGAACTGGTCGGCGCGGGTGTCGCGCGGCAGGTTGAGCGCGTATTCCGGCGCGGCGTATTCGGCGGCACCGGGACGGTCCTGCGGGCTGCTGTCATTCAGCCCGGCCACATGCGCGGCACCGAGGTCTATGACTTTCAGGCTGCCGTCGCGGCAGAGGAAAAGATTGTCGGGCTTGATGTCCTGGTGCAGGGTTTCACGGCGATGCAGTGCCCGCAGGCCTTTCACCGCCTGTTCGGCAAAAGCGGCGATCACCTGGGCCGGCGGCCGCGGATGGCGTTTGCTCCAGGCCGCCAGCGTTTCACCCTCCAGCCACTCCTGCAGAAGATAAAGCGATTGCCGCGCCTGTGGCGGCGCGA
The DNA here is from genome assembly GCA_036377855.1 of Moraxellaceae bacterium. Lineage (GTDB taxonomy): Bacteria > Pseudomonadota > Gammaproteobacteria > Pseudomonadales > Moraxellaceae > UBA2031. The sequence goes on along the minus strand of DASUXS010000294.1, from coordinate 3,868 downwards.
TGCCCTTCACCACATGCGCATGGTCGATGCGCTGGCCTATCCAGTCTTCCTGCGCGAAACGCGCGAGCTGCACCGGATCGTCCTCGCAGAGGCGTGACGGTGTTTTCAGCACGAACAGCCGGCCCGTCCTTTCTTCACGCACGCGGTAAAGCTGGCTGCGCGCATTGGCATGCAGTTCCGCCTCAACACACAGGCCATCAAGACGCTGGCCCACCGCGAGGTCAGGCAGCAGCGGCAGGGTGGCGGCCTGCAGGCGGCTGTCGTCGGCACCCAATGCGGCCAGCGCGTCCACCACCAGCACCTGGCAGGAAAGATTGTCGTCGCTGCCGGCGGCATAGGCAGCGTCCAGGATGGCTTCGCAGCAGGTTTCAGGATCAATGGCGGCGGTGGCCAGCAATTTTTTCAGCTGCGGCCGCGGCAGGAATTCATGCACGCCATCGGTGCTGAGCAGGAAGATGTCGCCGGCCTGCACATCGGTCATGCGGAAATCGATTTCCACCTGCCAGTCCATGCCCAGGGCACGGGTGAGATAGGTTTTTTCCGCGCCGACGCGGGTGGCATGGTCCAGCGTCAGCGGCTCCAGCGTGCTGCCGCCCCCACCCCCACCATGGCTGTCCTGGCGCAGGCGCTGGATGCGGCTGTCGCCGACATGGAAAAGATAGGCGCTTTGCGAACGCAGGATGAGCGCGGAAAACGTGGTGAGGAAACCGTGGTGGGCCTGCGTGTATTGCTGGCCCTGGCCGAAGAGCCAGCGGTTGAGCGCAGACAGCACGCGCTCGCCCGAGGTTTTCACGGTCCAGCTTTCCGGCGTGGCGTAGTAGTCGGACAGGAAGCCCTGCACGCTCACTTCCGCCGCGCGCCGGCCTTCCCCCGCGCCACTGACGCCATCGGCCAGCACCAGGGCCACGCCCTTGCTCTGGCGCTGCGCGTCGCCGGGCATGCGTATGCCCAGCGCGTCCTCGTTCTCGGGCTTGCGGCCGGCGCGGCTGGCCTGGGCGGCGCGCAGCTGCAGGCCTTGCGGGGAAAAGAGCTGGTTCATTTTTTTGTTCCGTCTTCCCTTGCTGTGGCCGTCATCCTTAGCAACTTCGTCATCCCCGCGAAGGCGGGGATCTTGTCGGTTCGGGCAGAGCCTTGATCGAAGCCCTGCTCGTATTCGGGAGATCCCCGCCTGCGCGGGGATGACGATTCCTTTTTTGGAAGATGAGTGTTTATTCGACAGCAATCATCTGCACATTGCCCTGCTCATCCACCTCCACCATATGCCCGCGCGGCTCATCCACGAAGTTGGCGGCAAAGAAGGCGAGGGCAGACACGCCGGCGATCACCAGGAAGAAACCATGCGGCGTGACGAAGGACAGCACGGTGAGGAAGAGCACGCCACCGACATTGCCATAAGCACCGGCCATGCCGGCAATCTGCCCCGTCATACGGCGCTGTATCAGCGGCACGATGGAATAGACCGCGCCACAGGCTGCCTGCACGAACACGGAAGTGATGAGCGTGACCGTCACCGCCAGCGCAATCCCCCACGAAGCATTCACATTCGACAGCAGCGCATAGCCCAGGGTCTGCAGCGCCAGGCAGGTGACCAGCACCTTGCGCCGGCCGATACGGTCGGAGATCAGGCCGCCCAGGGGGCGCGCGAAGATGTTCATGATGGTGAAGGAGCCCGCCATCAGGCCCATGGCCATGGGCGAGAGCTGGAAGGTTTCGCCGTAGAACATGGGCAGCATGGAGACCACGGCGATTTCCGAACCGAAGCAGGCGAGATAGGCGATGTCGAGTATGGCCACCTGCTTGAATTTGTAGCGCTGCGCGCGCGGCACTTCCGTGGTCATGAGATGGCGGTTCACCTGCCAGATCTTCCAGGACTGCCAGGCCATGAGCAGGCTGACGATGGCATAGCAGGCCCAGGTGAATTCCTGCGAAATGATCTTGAGGCCGGCCGGCGACAGGCGCCAGGCCAGGAAATACAGGATGAGGTAGATGGGCAGGTTGACGCAGAAGTAGAAGGCGAGGTCGCCCTTGCTGGTCACTTCCAGGCCGCCGGCTTTCTTGGGCTTGAAGTAGGTCGCGCCTTTCGGCGTGTCGCTGACATTGCGGTAGAAGATCACCGAGTAAACGATGGCGATCACACCCGCCGTGGCGATGGCATAGCGCCAGCCGAACTCCCCGCCGAACACGCTCACCGCCAGGATGGGCATGCCGATCTTGGCGATGGCCGCGCCGAAATTGCCCCAGCCGCCGTAGATGCCTTCGGCAATGCCGACTTCACGCGCCGGGAACCATTCGCTGACCAGGCGTATGCCGATGACGAAGCCGGCGCCGGTCAGGCCCAGCAGGAAGCGCATCACCGCCAGCTGTTCGAAGGTCTGCGCCGCGGCAAAGCCCAGGCAGAGGAAGCCGCAGACGGCGAGCAGGATGCTGTAGCTCACGCGCGGACCGTATTTGTCCACGAGTATGCCGATGAGGATGCGCGCCGGAATGGTCAGCGCCACATTGAGGATGAGGAAGGCCTTCACCTGCGCATCGGTGAGATGCAGCGAGGTCTTGATCATGGGCATGAGCGAGACGTGCGCAAACCAGATCAGGAAGGTGATGAAAAAGGCCAGCCAGGTGAAGTGCAGCAGGCGGATACGGGGTTCAGCGGGTTTGAACAGCGGGAATGACGACATAACGGGCTCCGACGTCAGTGACCAAAAGGAAAAAAACGGTTTCCTTGGCAGGCATTGCCGTCGCGGGTCGCGCCGTTGCGTCCAGCGATTGAGGGGTGGGAGAGGTTTTGCAAGTGATATGCCAGCGCGGCCGAAGCCGTATTTCCGGGGCAAAAGCCGGTGGCCGGCCCTGCTGGCGGGCGTTTGTGGTGCGCTGCGCTGCCGTGAGGCATTTTTTGCTGCATAGGGGTGCGCGGTCCGGGCCGGGCTGTGCGAGGCCCTCCCGTCCATCCTTCTCTATATACCTGGCCTGGCGGGGCTTGCGGCCGGGGCTGGCATATCACTTGCAAAACCCCTGGCAGGATTCCCAGCACAGGCAAGGGCCGCGGGCACAATGAACAGCAGGCGCAAGCTCATCGTCATCGGTAACGGCATGGCCGGCATACGTACGGTCGAGGAGCTGCATGCCCTGGCGCCCGAGGCCTATGACATCACCGTGGTCTCCAGTGAAAAGGCCGGTGCCTACAACCGCATCATGCTGTCGCCGGTGCTGGCCGGTGAAAAACGTTTCGAAGACATCGTCACCCATCCGGAGAGCTGGTATGCCGAGCGCGGCATCACGCTGCTGGCCGGTTTCACCGTGACCGACATACGCCGCAAGCAGCGCGAAGTGACTCTCGATGATGGCCAGGTGCTGGCCTATGACCGCCTGTTGCTGGCCACCGGCTCCGTGCCCTTCATCATTCCCGTGCCCGGCCACCAGCATGCCGACGTGGTCAGCTTCCGCGACATCCAGGACGTGAACCGCATGGTGGCGGCGACAGCGCACAAGCGTCGCGCTGCTGTCATCGGCGGCGGCCTGCTGGGCCTGGAGGCCGCCAACGGCCTGTTGAAGCAGGGCATGGAAGTCACCGTCATCCATGACATGCCGCATCTGCTCAACCGCCAGCTGGACCCGGAAGCCTCCACCTTCCTGCGCGAGACGCTGGAAATCCGTGGCATGAAATTCAAGCTGGGCGCCATGACCGCACAGATCGTCCACAGTGAAGACGGCGCGCATCTCGACAAGCTGGTGTTCAAGGACGGCAGCGAGCTGCCCACCGACATGGTGGTGATGGCCGTGGGCATACGCCCCAATGTGAACCTGGCCAAGAAAATCGGGCTGCAGGTGGACAAGGCCATCCTGGTCAACGACACCCTGCAGACCTTCGATC
>DASUXS010000293.1:0-6201 GCA_036377855.1 Moraxellaceae bacterium | reverse complement strand
TGCTGGAAAGCCAGTCAATCCCGTAGGAGCGGCTTCAGCCGCGAACCTCGTGTCTGCATCTCCTGCCTCTTCAAAACAAAAGCCCGCCAATGGCGGGCTTTTGTTTTGGGGTTCGCGGCTGAAGCCGCTCCTACGTAAGCGTTGGGATCAGGCGTCGACTATGGCTTTCCGTTTTTCCATCAGCCGCCCGAACAACAGCCCCGCCTCGAACAGCAACCACATCGGCACCGCCAGCATGGCCATGGACAGCGCATCCGGCGGCGTCAGGAACATGGCGATGAAGAAACAGAACACGATGACATAGCGGCGTTTGTCGATCAGCGTGTCGCTGCTGACGACGCCGGACCAGATCAGCAGGAAGACCGCCACCGGAATCTCAAAGGTCACGCCAAAGACCATGAAAAGCTTGAGCACGAAATCCAGATAGAGATTGATATCCGTCATCATGGCCACGCCTTCGGGCCCGACCTTGGTGAAAAAGCCCAGGATGGCCGGCAGCGTGATGAAATAGGCAAAGGCCACGCCGGTGTAGAAGAGCAGCACGCTGGAAACCAGCAGCGGCACGGCGATGCGGCGCTCGTGGCGGTACAGCGCCGGCGAGATGAAGCCCCATATCTGGTGCAGGATGTAAGGCACCACCAGGAAGAGCGTGACAAAGAAAGTCAGCTTGAAGGGCGCCATGAAGGGCGCGGTGACATCGGTGGCAATCATGGTGCTGCCGGGTGGCAGCAGCTTGCGCAGCGGCGCCGACACCGCGGCATAGAGATCGTTGCGGAAATACACCAGCGCGAAGAAACCCACGATGAGTACGCCCAGCACCCGCATCAGGCGGGTGCGCAGTTCAACCAGGTGCGCGACGAGAGGCATGGCGCCGTCGGCGGCGGAGGGGCTGTTGTCACTCATGAGGCGGGCGTCTGGTCGGAGGGTGTGCTGCGCTGCTGTTTCTGGGTGTCCAGCCATTCGCGGTAGGCCTTTTCACCGTCGACCTGTACCGATTCCAGCGGCTGTGCCGCCTGTGCCAGCGTGGAGCCGCTGTCTTCGCGGTCGGCCGTGGTTTCGGCCAGGGCACGGCGCATCTCGGCGTCGGCATCATGCAGGCTGGCCTGCAGCTCCTGGCGTTCCTCGTTCAGCTGGCGCAGCACATCGTTGCCGCCGATATGGCCGAAATCCTTTTCCAGTCTGGATTTCATTTCCTGCAGCGAGACTTCGCGTTCGATTTCCGCCTGCATGGTGCTGACGGTGCGGCGTATGCGCCCCACCCAGGCGCCAGCGATGCGGGCGGCATGCGGCAGCTTTTCCGGGCCGAGCACGACCAGGGCCACGATGGCCAGCAGGACGAGTTCGCTGAAGCCGACATCGAACATGGCGGACTGGTGTCAGCCGTTTTTCTTGTCGTTGTCGTTCTGCTGGCTGACCTGCGGCGGATTCTGCGGTTTGTCATCCTCGTTCTTCATGCCTTCCTTGAAGCCCTTGAAGAAACCGCCCAGGTCGCGGCCGGCATTCTTGAGTTTGCCGGTGCCGAAGATCAGCACCACGATGACCAGCAGCAGGAGGATGTGGGGAAGCGAAAGACCGGACAGCATGGTGTTACTCCGCGGGTTTGTCAGGGTTTGTCTGTGGCGTTCTGGCTGCGCGCTGCTTTTTCAGCGTGGCCGGAGACATTGAAACGACGTGCCAGCTCGTCCAGCACGACATCGGGGTGCAGATTGAAGTGGGAAAGCATGACGAGGGTATGAAACCAGAGGTCGGCGGTTTCATAGACCAGGTCATCGGTCCTGCCGTCACGCTGGGCATCCTTGGCGGCCAGCAGGGTTTCCGTGCACTCCTCGCCGACCTTTTCCAGGATCTTGTTCAAGCCCTTGTGGTGCAGGCTGGCGACATAGGAGGACTCGGGCGCGGCGTTCTTGCGCTCTTCCAGCACACGCGCCAGTTCTTTCAGCACGTCATTCGCCATGGTGGTGGCCCTTGTCATAGATGGCGTCCGGGTCCTTGAGGACCGGGTCCACGGTGATCCATCCGCCGTTTTCAAAGCGGCGGTAGAAACAGGATTCACGGCCGGTATGGCAGGCGATGCCGCCGACCTGCTCGACCTGCAGGATGACGACGTCGGCATCGCAGTCCAGGCGCAGCTCATGCAGCTTCTGCACATGGCCGGAGTCCTCGCCCTTGCGCCAGAGGCGGCCGCGCGAACGCGACCAGTAGATGCCGCGGCCTTCGCGCGCGGTCAGCTCCAGCGCCTCGCGGTTCATCCACGCCATCATGAGCACGCGGCCCGTGCGGAAATCCTGGGCAATGGCGGGAACCAGCCCGTCTTTGTCCCAGTGCACTTCATCCAGCCAGTTCATTGCTTCTCTCTAAAATCGGCCAAGGCCTGCAGGAAGGATACTCCTTCGCCTGCCGGGCATCACCCGCTGACCAGGCGCCATACAAAGGTCACGGCAGCTACTGCAGCGCCCAGCACCAGCAGGCCGCCGCTGCCGGCATAGACGGCCAGCGCCAGGCCACCGCCTATGCCGGCCAGGCCCAGCAGGTCGCGACGATGGCGGCCGCGCAGGTCTTCACGCAGCAGGGCGATTTCACGTTGCTGGCGCTCCTGCCACTGGCCGCTGGCGCGCAGCTGGGTCAGGGCATCCAGCACCAGGTCGGGCATGTCGGGCAGGCCGGTGAGCAGGGCCGGAGCCTGTTCGCTGAAACGCTTCACCAGGGCCGTGGGGCCGATCTGGTCCTGCAGCCATTGCTTGAGCAGGGGCTTGGCCAGGGTCCAGATGTCCAGGGCGGGATACAGCGAGCGGCCCAGGCCTTCGACATGGATCAGGGTCTTGATCAGCAGCACCAGCTGCACCGGGATTTCCAGGTGGTGGGTACGCGCCATGTCCAGCAGCGCCACCATGATGGGACCGAACTGCACCTGGTCTATGGGCTTGTCCAGCACCTGGCCGACGATGCGTTCGACTTCCTCGGCCAGGGCATTGGTGCGCGCCCCGGGCGGCAGCCAGCCGGCACGATGCGCGACACGGATGATTTCGGCGAAATCACGCTGCGTCAGTGCCAGCGCGATACGCGCCACGGTGAGCTGGTCCTCGCGCGCGAGGTGGCCGACGATGGCCACGTCCAGCGCGATATAGCGCGGCGTGGCGCCAGCCGCGCCTATGGCCAGGCCGTCGGGGCGTTTGGTTTCCACGAAGACATTGCCGGGATGCATGTCGGCATGGAAGAAGTTGTGGCGCAGCAGCTGCGTGAAAAAGATGGTGAGGCCGGTTTCCGCCAGCTGCTGGCGGCTGATGCCCAGGCGCTCGAAGGCGGCGACATCATCAATGGGCACGCCATGGATGAATTCCGCCACCATCACCTGCGTCGTGCACCAGTCGCGATGCACTTCCGGCACATAGAGCAGGGGCGAGTTCAGGAAGTTGGCGCGCATGCGCTGCGTATTCGCAGCCTCGCGCAGCAGGTCGGTCTCATCCAGCAGGGTCTGTTCGTAGTCGCGGGCGATACGCTGCGGATGGAGCTGCGCCAGTTCCGGGAACCGGTCTTCCAGGAAAACCGTGAAATCGCGGATCAGGGCCATGTCCTGGCGGATTTGCGCGGCCACGCCGGGACGCAGGATCTTCACTACCACTTCACGGCCATCGGGCAGGGCGGCGGTATGCACCTGGGCGATGGAGGCGGCGGCCAGGGGCTCACGGTCAAAGCGCGAGAATTTCTGCGTCAGCGGAGCGCCCAGTTCGCGTTCGACGACAGCAATGGCGATAGCGCTGGAGAAAGGCGGCACCTGGTCCTGCAGCTTGGCCAGTTCATCCAGCACGGCGGCGGGCAGCAGGTCGCGGCGCGTGGCCAGCAGCTGGCCCAGCTTGATGAACAGCGGCCCCAGTTCTTCAAAGGCCAGGCGCAGGCGCTCGGGTTGCCGGGCGCGACGGTCGGCCAGCCACCAGGCGGGATGCAGGCGCAGCAGGAAAATGAGAGCGCGGGCGCGCCAGTCCGGCGGTGGCGGCAGCAGGGTGTCGAGACGGTAGCGGGCGATGACGGCCCAGATCGCCAGCAGGCGGGGCAGGTGCTTGAGCATCAGGCCGGATCGTCCTTGCCGGGATTCTCCAGCTTGTCCATGCGCTTCTTGAGACGTGCCATGCGCGATTCCAGGCGGTCGAGGTCGGCGCGCAGGTCGCGGTTGTCGGTGACGAACTCTTCCACTTCCCAGCGCACGGGCACCAGTTCCTGCTCTTCGCGTATGTATTCGCCGGTGTTCTGCAGGAAGGTGTTGGCGACGCGGTTGGCAAAGCCGAAAAGATTGCGCAGGCCGCGCGACACCGGATAGGACAGCGTGTCACCCAGCAGGCCGGCCAGGCCGGTTTCCCAGTCGATGTCCATCTGCCGCGCCAGGCTGTGCAGCTCCTGCACCAGCATGACATCGCCATGCACCTTCACCGGACCGCCGATGAAATGGGCGTCGTTGGACAGCGCCATTTTCAGCAGCTCGAGGCTGGGGGCTTCGATGGTGGCATGCGGATGTTTGTCGGCCTCGGTGCTGAGGCGCACGCCGTCGCTTTCCAGCGCGATGAAAATGCCCAGCACGGGCGCGCGCGTTTCCACATAAAGACGTTTGCCGGCGTACTGCGTGAGCCGGGCCTGGGTGGCCGGGTCCAGACGCAGGGTTTGCCGGATCAGGCGCTCCAGCGCCTTCACAGCCAGGACCTGGGGCAGGGAACTCACAGTTTGAATCCGCGATGCAGGGCGACGATGCCGCCGGTGAGATTGTGATAGTCGGTGCGCTCGAAACCGGCCGCATCCATCATGCCTTTCAGCGTTGCCTGGTCGGGATGCATGCGTATGGATTCCGCGAGATAGCGGTAGCTGTCGGCATCCTGCGTCACCAGCTGGCCCATCGCCGGCAGGATGCTGAAGGAATAGGCGTCATAGGCCTTGGACAGCGGCTCTATCACCGGCTTGGAGAATTCCAGCACCAGCAGGCGGCCGCCCGGCTTGAGCACGCGATACATGGAACGCAGCGCCTTGTCCTTGTCGGTGACATTGCGCAGGCCGAAGGAAATGGTGAGCAGGTCGAAGCTGTTGTCGGCAAAGGGCAGGCATTCGGCATTGGCCTGCACGAATTCCAGGTTCTGCGTCAGGCCGGTATCGATGAGGCGGTCGCGGCCCACGCCCAGCATGGAGGCGTTGATGTCGGAAAGGATGACGCGGCCACTCGGCCCTACACGCTTGCTGAAAGCCTTGGCGAGGTCACCGGTGCCGCCGGCGATGTCCAGCACCTGCTGGCCTGGACGCACCGCCGCCATCTCAATGGTGTAGCGCTTCCACAGCCTATGGATGCCGAAGGACATCAGGTCGTTCATGAGGTCGTAGCGCGCGGCCACCGAATGGAAAACCTCGGCCACTTTCTGGGCCTTCTGCCCGGTGGGCACGGTCTGGTAACCGAAATGGGTGGTGCTGCCGGGGGCGGCGGCATCGGTCTTGTCGGGCCGGGAATCAGACATGGGGAGCGTATCGCGCACGGTGAAACGGGACCGGCATTGTCGGCCGGTCCGCGCCGGGCTGGCAAGCGGAAAGGCCGGCCAGGGCGTCCCTCATGTCAGACCGAAAAGGGATCGCTCTTGCCGGCGAAGATGTTGTCCACGATGGCGACTTCCTTGCCCACGAAACGGGTCAGGAAGTCCTGGGCCGAGCCCATGGGGCGCATGACTTCGAAGCCGCGGCCCAGGAAGCTGTAGAGTCCGGAGAGGCCGGCCATCTGGGCCGGGCGGTTGGCGATCTTGAAGGTGGCGTAGATGACGCGGGAGCGCACATAGCGGTCCAGGCCGCTGCCCAGGTCGGCCAGCATCTGCATCTGGTGGTGGCGTTCGGCCTGGTTGTCGCAGGCGCGGTAGGCCTCGATCATGGCCTTGTCGCTGATGCGCGACTCGCCCATGGTCTCGAAAAGCATGGTGGTGACGGCTTCATCCAGCTCGCCGGTGAGGGCATTCAGCTCCAGCGCCAGCGCCGAGGTGCGCATCACCGATTCCGGCAGCAGGCGGGTGGCGATGGGCAGCGCACGCTCCACTTCACGGGCCAGCTCGGTAAGGTCCAGGCCGCCATAGAGATCGGTCAGGAAGAACTGGGTGACGGCGGTGTAGCGCGGATCGACAAGCAGGTCGGCATGGGTGCGCTGCAGGCGTTCGGCCTGCCATTTCTGCACAGTGTCGAACTTTTCCT
>DASUXS010000292.1:0-5702 GCA_036377855.1 Moraxellaceae bacterium | reverse complement strand
GTTCAAGACACCCTGGCTGAACGATTTCATTGGCGACTGGTTCTGCGCGCGCCCCATCTGGAATGATGTGAAGAAATACCGCGTGCACCATCTCCAGCATCACAGCAAGACCGGGCAGCCGGAGGACACGGACCTTTCACTGGTGGCACCGTTCCCGGTGTCCCGCGCTTCGCTGGCACGCAAATTCGCGCGTGACCTGGTCGGCCTCACCGGCCTGAAATATTTCGTTGGCCGTTTCCTGATGGATGCCGGCCTCCTCAAATGGACGGTGGCCAACGACGTGGTGATGCTGCCGCAGGAAGGCCGCAAATGGTGGGATTATCCGCGTGCGCTGATCGCCAACAGCGCCGGCATGCTGCTGACCAATGCCATCATTCTTGCCGCGCTCTGGGCCAGCGGCCACCCCTGGCTGTATGCCGTGTGGGTGCTGTCCTATGTCACGCCTTTCCCGCTCTTCCTGCGTATCCGTTCCATGGCCGAACACGCCTGCACGGAAAAGACCACGGACATGTTCCGCAACACGCGCAGCACCCGCGCCGGTTTCCTGGCCCGTGCCACGGTGGCGCCGATACGCGTGAACTACCATATCGAACACCATGTCATGGCTTCGGTGCCGTATTTCCGCCTGCCGCTGATGCACCGCATGCTGCGTGAACGCGGCGCGGTGGGCGAGGCGCCGGGCTATATCGATGTCCTGCGCATTGTCTCCACCCTGCCAGAGCCAGAGTTAAAACCATAGGAGCTGCGGTGATGGGAATTTTCACGCGGCCCCGGCCCGGATCACGAACGCCCTATGCCATCGTGCCCCGGCAGGTGGCTTTCGATCTCTCGCAAACGCCTTTGCACTGGATTCCCGGCGAGGCCTTTGCCAGCCATATGTGGAATGCCTTCCACCTCATGTTGCCAGCCGGAGAGCTGGCTTTTTGCCGTGTGTTCAACCAGGCGCTGGCCTATGTGACAGATGAAAAGCTGCGCGCCGATGTGCAGGCCTTCATACGCCAGGAAGGCATGCATGCACGCGCCCACAGCGGCGCGGCTTCGGATTATCTGCAGGCCCATGGCATAGAGACGCGGGATTACACCACCGGCATCCGTCGTGTCATCGACGAACTGGGCCGCGATACGCTGTTCGGCCGCAAGCTGCCACCGGCCGCGCTCAAGCAGTGGATCATCTTCCAGGTCGGTGTGGTTGCCGCCATGGAGCATTTCACCTGCGTGGTCGGCAAATACATGCTGGAAAACCGCGAATGGGAAAAGGCCGGCGCCGATGCCGTGATGACGGACCTGCTGCACTGGCATGGCGCCGAAGAAGTGGAGCATCGCTGCGTGGCCTTCGATCTCTACCAGCATCTGGGCGGCAGCTATCCCACGCGCTATTACCTGATGCTGCTGTCCACGCCCCTGGTGCTGGGCCTGCAGGCCAGCTCGGCGGTGCATATCATGAAACAGGACGAGGCACTGAAAGCGCGCAAGCCCAGCGTGCTGCGGCCTTGGTTCTGGCTGGAGTGGCAGCGCCAGGCCCGGCGTGGCCAGCTGCCGGCATTGGCCTGGATGCTGCGCGAGGAATTGCGTTACCTGCTGCCCTGGTACCATCCCGTGAACGAAGCGGATACGGAGCCGGCGCTGGAATACCTGCGCCAGTCTGCGGCCATAACACCCAACTGATTGCTTTTGTGTGGATTTATATACCTAACTACCTATCACTAATTTCAAAGCCGTCATTCCCGCGTAGGCGGGAATCTCCTGCGTTCTGGCAGAGTCATTTTAAGGCCCGCTGCATGCCTTGAAGATTATTCGCTTCGCCCAGCCTGCGGCTGTTCAACGCCCTGCGGGCTTTTGTCCCGCCTACGCGGGAATGACGGGGTTGTTTAGGGAGTTATGTATATCAATCCCTTTAATTCGCCCACTGAACCTGAAAAACGGAAAGCCAAGATGTCTTCTGAATTTGTTGTCACCAGCCTCGAGTCCCGCATCCTCACCATACGCCTCAATCGCGCCGACAAGAAAAACGCGCTGACCTCGGCCATGTACACCGCCCTGCGCGTAGCGCTGGAAGAGGCCGCCGCCAATGCCGAAGTGCGCGTGGTGCTGTTCACCGGCAGCGACGGCGTGTTCTGCAGCGGCAATGACCTGCAGGATTTCCTGGAGCTGGCCGGCGATATCCAGGAAACGCCGGTGGCGCGTTTCCTGCGCACGCTGTCCGTGTTTCCCAAGCCCGTGGTGGCCGCTGTCGAAGGTCCCGCCATCGGCATAGGCACTACGCTGCTGCTGCATTGCGACCTGGTCTATGCGGCCCGCGGTGCGCGCCTGCAGCTGCCTTTCGCCAGCCTGGGCCTGTGTCCGGAATTCGCCTCCAGCTATCTGCTGCCGCGTATCCTGGGCCATGTGCGTGCCGCCGAGCTGCTGATGCTGGGTGATCCCTTCACGGCGGAAAAAGCGCTGGAATACGGTCTGGTGAACGAAGTGCTGGAGCCGGCCGAACTCGCCGCCCGGGCGCTGTCACAGGCGCAGCGCCTGGCCACCCAGGCCCCGGAGGCCCTGCGTACCACCAAGATGCTGATGAAGCGTTTCAACGGCGAATCCCTGCGCGAATCCATACATGTGGAGATGGGCCATTTCGGCGAGCTGCTGAAAGGCGAGGAGCTGAAGGAGGCGGTCTCGGCATTCCGGGCCAAGCGCAAGCCGGACTTTTCCCGATTTGACTGATGGGGGCTGGTCTGGGGAGGCCAAAGACTGTCCAGTGCCGTCGCCAGGGTTCATTCAGGGCCGGAAATGAAGGATGATGTGACGCCTTGGTCACAGGCTGTGGCCATCTCCTTCACCCAACCCAGGAATTGCCGATGAGCTCGTCTGTCACTCCCCATCCCACCCTGGTACACGCCTTCCTGCACTGGGCCCGCACTACGCCCGATGCAGTCTACATGACCCAGCCCCTGCCAGGCGGCCAGGTGCAGCAGTTCACCTGGCGTGAATGTGCCGACCAGGTGCAGCGCATGGCCGCGCACCTGGCCAGCCTGGGCCTGCCGCGCGGTTCTTCCATAGGCCTGCTGGGCCGCAACAGCGCGCACTGGATACTCACCGACCTGGCCATCTGGCTGGCCGGCCATGTCAGCGTGCCGCTCTATCCCACGCTGAACGGCGAATCTGCGGCCTACATCCTTGAACACGCGGAAGTGAAACTGCTTTTCCTGGGCAAGCTCGACGGCATTGCCGATGGCTGGAAAGATATTTCCACCGTGCTGCCGGCCGCGCTGCCCCTGATCAGCCTGCCGCTGTCGCCGCGCAAAGACGTGCCGCAGTGGACCGACAGCATCGCCAGCACCCAGCCGCGCGGCGACCTGCCACTGCCGCAGCCGGACGAGCTGGCCACCATCGTCTACACCTCGGGCAGCACCGGCCGTCCCAAGGGTGTGATGCACAGCTTCGGCACCATGGTGTCCGTGGCCGGCAGCCTGCGCGACACCTATCACGTCACCAACCAGGAACGCATGCTGTCCTACCTGCCGCTGGCGCATGTGGCCGAGCGTGCGGTGCTGGAAACGTCCTCGCTGTATTTCGGTTTCAAGGTGTTCTTCTCCGAAGGCCTGGAAACTTTCCAGCAGGACCTGCAGCGCGCCCAGCCCACCATCTTCTTCTCGGTGCCACGCCTGTGGACCAAGTTCTACCTGGCGGTGAATGAAAAGCTGCCGCCCAAGAAACAGAAAATCCTGTTCCGTATTCCGCTGCTCTCCGGCGTGGTCAAGCGCAAGGTGCTCAAACAGCTGGGCCTGGACCAGGTGCGCCTGGCCATCACCGCCTCGGCACCGCTGCCGCCCACCATCATGCAGTGGTACCGCGACCTGGGCCTGGAGCTGCTGGACGTTTACGGCATGACGGAAAACTTCGGCTATTCGCATGGCTCGCGTCCGGGTGAAGTGCGCGTGGGCTATGTCGGCCACTGCAATCCCGGCGTGGTCTGCCGTATCGCGGAAAACGGCGAAGTGCAGGTGAAGAGCCCGGGCCAGATGACGGGCTATTACAAGAACCCGGAAAAAACCGCGGAAGACATGACGGCCGACGGTTTCCTGAAAACCGGCGACCGTGGCGAGATCGATGCCCAGGGCCGTCTCAAGATCACCGGCCGCGTGAAAGAATTGTTCAAGACCTCCAAGGGCAAATACGTGGCGCCGGTGCCCATAGAACAGAAACTCAACCGCCATCCCAAGGTGGAAGTGATCTGCGTGACCGGCCCCAGCCAGCCGCAGCCCTTTGCGCTGCTGATGCTGTCGCCGGATGCGCAGGCCGAGCTGGGTCGCCAGCAGCTGAACCGTGACGACCTCACTGGTGAATTCGGCGCGCTGCTCAAGGAAGTGAACGACAGCCTGGAAGACCACGAAAAGCTGGACTACCTCGTGGTGGTGAAAGACCAGTGGACCATGGAGAACGGCTATCTCACGCCCACCATGAAGATCAAACGCAACATCATCGAAGACCGCTATCTGCCGCAGGCCGATGCCTGGGTCAGCCAGCGTCAAACTGTCATCTGGGAATGAGTGGCAGCGGGGCAGGGGCCTCTGCGCCCTGTCCCGTCCTCCCGGTGATGGCACTGTTTTTTATCGGGAGCAGTCATGAGCGCATCCAACAAACCCTCGCAGGAATCTCTGTTCCTGGCCAATACCCACACCGTGGAAAACGTGTCCAGCGAGCTGCAGGACTACAATCTTTTTGCGCGCGACACGGCGTTGCAGGAAGCGGTGCAACGTGAAGGGGGCGGCTGGGCTGAAGCGGAACTGACGGCCTTCGGCCAGCAGATAGGCCGTGCGGACTACCTGGAGCTGGGCCAGCTCGCCAACAGATTCCCGCCTGAGTTCGATACGCATGATCGTTTCGGCAACCGTGTCGACCTGGTGCGCTACCACCCTGCCTACCATCGCCTGATGCAGACCTCGATTGAAAACGGCCTGCATGCTGTGCCCTGGCGTGATCCCAAGGCCGGAGCCCATGTTGCGCGTGCTGCGAAATCCTATCTGCATACCCAGGTGGAGGCCGGCCACGGCTGTCCCATCACCATGACCTTTGCCGCCGTGCCTTCGCTGCGCGTGCAGCCGGAGCTGGCTGCGACCTGGGAGGCCAAGGTCACCGCGCCGGTTTACGATGCGCGCAATATCCCCGCGGAACAGAAAGCCGGTGTCACTGTCGGCATGGGCATGACGGAAAAGCAGGGCGGTTCCGATGTGCGCGCCAATTCCACGCGCGCCTTTCCACTAGGTGCCGGTGGTCCCGCCCAGCCCTATGAGCTTGTCGGCCATAAATTCTTCCTGTCCGCGCCCATGTGCGATCTTTTCCTGGTGCTGGCCCAGGCTCCTGCCGGCCTGTCCTGTTTCCTGGTGCCGCGCTGGCGTCCGGACGGCACAAAGAATCCGCTGCAGGTGCTGCGCCTGAAAAAGAAGATGGGCAATGTTTCCAACGCCTCCAGCGAAATCGAATTGCGCGGCGCGCTGGGCTGGCTGATCGGGCAGGAAGGACGCGGCGTGCGCAACATCATCGAGATGGTGGCGATGACCCGCTTCGACTGCATGATCGGCTCCAGCGCCGGCATGCGCATGGCGACCACGCTGGCGCTGCACCACTGCGGCCAGCGCGCCGCCTTCGGCAAAGTGCTGGACCAGCAGCCGCTGATGCAGAACGTGCTGGCCGACCTGGCGCTGGAAAGCGAAGCCGCC
>DASUXS010000291.1:0-4800 GCA_036377855.1 Moraxellaceae bacterium | reverse complement strand
CGGCAAATGCCGGGCTTTTTATATCTGCGAAATCACCACATCAAATCATCGGGAATGACATAGGCAGCATAAGGATCATCCTCTGCCACCGCATTCTCCTGACGGGTATTCAGCAGCACGATAGCAGCCGCATCACGCTGCCGTATCTTTTCCGCCACCACCGTGGGCACCAGCTCATGAGCCTCACCCAGCCGCACGATGGCAATCTGGCCTTTCACCAGCTGCCCCTGCTGCGCTGAAGTCACATACAGCTTTTTGACCTTCTTGTTATCCGTGAACTGATAGGCGACATCGCCGCCCTGGCGGCTGATGCGCTGGGTTTCTATCAGCTGGCGGATTTGCGCGGCGATGGCTTTCTGCTGCTTTTCCTGTTCCTGGGCCTGGTTGAGCTCGCGGTCGCGCTGGGCTTTGTCGGCCAGGACCTGCTGGGCGATCTGCTTGGACGAGGCGGCGGCGGGGTCGCGGGCTTCCTGGCGTTTTTCGTGGTCGGCCTTGCGCGCTTTCTTGGCGTCGGCGAGGCCGGCTTTCATGAGCTGGTCTTTCAGGGACATGGCGGGGTCCGGTGGGGCTGGAGTGGCGCCTATTCTACCCGGGTTCCTATCCACCATGTCGTGCCACCGGCATCGCGCACGCCACCACGCTTGTCCGCATCTTCCTTCTTCAGCGGCGTTTGCACGTTTTCCGCGCCGGCGGCCAGGGCGCGGGCATGGCAGGCATCGACATCGGGGACATAGATGTGGATATGGGCGGGCAGGGCATCCCAGCCGGGCTGGCCGTCGGCCACCATGATGACGCTGTCGTCGATACGGACTTCGGCGTGGTGGATACGGCCGCTGTCGTCGCCCACGCGGTAGAGCTCGGTGGCGCCGAAGACTTCACGCAGGAAATCAATCGTGCCCTGCGCGCCGTTGACGACGAGATAGGGCGAGACGGAAGGATAGCCCTGGGGTTTGAAGCTGCTCATATCAATGTCCCTGTAATCAGGCGCGCTGGCCTTTGCGACTGCGTAGCGTGCCTGTCACCGGCGCGAAAGGGTAGCTGAATAGTGCGGGGCAGCTGGCGGCCGGTACCGGCGGGCTGAACAGGTAGCCCTGCACATGGTGGCAGCCGGCCTTGGACAGCAGCTGCAGTTGTTCCTCGGTTTCCACGCCTTCGGCAATCACGTCGATTTCCAGCTGCGTGCCCATGGCGATGATGGTGCGCGCTATGGCCAGGTCGTCGGCGTCGTCGGCAATATCCTGCACAAAGGCCTTGTCCAGCTTCAGGTGGTTGATGGGGAAGCGTTTGAGATAGCTGAGGTTGGAATAGCCGGTGCCGAAGTCGTCTATGGACAGGCTGACATCGCGCAGGCGCAGCCGCGCCATGATGGCGGTGGTGGCCTGCGGATTCTTCATGCTGGCGGATTCGGTGAGTTCCAGGCCTATGGCATTGCCATCCAGGCCGTAGTCGCGCAGCAGCGCGGCGATGTATTCGGGCAGCTCGGGCGTGGAGAACTGGCTGGCGGACACATTGATGGCCACGCGCGGCGGCTGGTAGCCCTGCTGGCGCCATTCGCGGATCTGCGCGCAGGCGCTGTGTATCACGCGGCTGCCCAGCTCGCGCATCATGCCGGCGGACTCCGCCATGTGTATGAAGGTATCGGGACTGAGCAGGCCCAGGCGTGGGTGCTGCCAGCGCACCAGGGCCTCCAGGCCTATCATCTGGCCGCTGCGGACATCGATCTGCGGCTGGTAATACAACACCAGCTCGTCCTGCTGCAGGGCACGGCGCAATTCGCTTTCCAGCTGCAGCCTTTCATTGCTTTCCACGGTGAGCAGGGAGCGGTAGGCGGTATGGCCCTGCTCGCGCTGGAACTCCGCGCTGTGCAGCGCGGCTTCCGCGGCCTGCAGCAGGGGCAGGGCCTCGCCGGCATCGCGCGGATAGGTGGCGGTGCCGATATGGCTGGGCAGCACGAACTGCATGCCTTCGAACTCTATGCTGCGGCCGGTGATGGCCTGCACTTCGGCCACCACATCGCTCATGGGATGCGTTTCATCCGTCTCGAAGGCCAGGGCAAAGCCGCTGTCGCTGACCCGGGCCAGCAGCTGGTTGCGTTTCTGCCAGGCGCGCAGGCGCTGCACCATCACGGCCATGATGTGGTTGATGACGGCCTCGCCGCGGCTGTCGCGGATTTCATCGAAGCGCGGGAAGCTGATCAGCATCACCACCAGCTTGTGGTCGGGCTGCAGCGTGAATTTCTCGCAGGCGCTGGTGAGCTGCTGCAGGAAGAGCTTGCGGTTGGGCAGGCCGGTGACTTCGTCGAAATTGTCCAGGAAGTGCACGCGCTCCTCGGCGATCTCCTGGGCGGTGATGTCTATGCCACAGAGCACGATGCGGCTGCTCTGGCGCACGCCGGTATCCAGGATGCTGCTGGACCACATGATGGCCTGGCCGTTGCGCGAGGTGGCGCGCCAGACCTGGCTGCCCTTGCGCGCGCTTTTGAAGGCCAGGCGCAGCTGGTGGCGGGTGGCCTTGGTGTCGTGCTCGGACACGCAGGTATTCCAGAAAATGGACCCTATCAGCTGCAGGCGCGGCTGCCCCAGCACGCGCGCGGCTTCGGGATTGATGTGCTGGATGTGGCCCTGGGCGTCGATCACGATGATGAGGGCCTTGGCCGTGTCCTGGATGGCGCGTATCAGTTTGCGCTCGGCTTCCAGTTCGGCGGCGATACGCTGCTTGTCCTCACGCTGCTTCGCTTCCTGCAAGGCGCGTGTCACGGCGGCTGGAAGACGGTGCAGTCTGTCCTTGAGCACATAGTCGGTGGCGCCCGTGCGCAGGGTTTCCACCGCCTTTTCCTCGCCCAGCGAACCGGACACGAAAATGAAGGGCGTGCTGCGCGCACGTTCATTGCGTATGGCCAGTGCCTCCAGGCCGCTGAAGCCGGGCAGGGTGTAGTCGGCGAGGATGAGGTCGGGGCGGAAGGTCACCAGGGCTGCGGTATAGGCGGCCTCGTCCTGCACGCGGCAGATGTCAGCGTCCAGGCCCTGGGACTTCAGGGTGTAGCTGATGATTTCCGCATCGGTGTCGGTGTCTTCCAGCATCAACAGTCGCAACGCTTTCATGATTTGAATCCTTCGGCGAGCAAGGAGGGGGAATCGAACATGGGCAGATGGAAATGGAAGGCGGCACCGTGGCCGACCGCGCCTTCGGCCCAGAGCCGGCCTTCATGGCGGTTGACGATGCAGTGCACGATGGCCAGCCCGACCCCGGTGCCGGCGAATTCCTCCGCGCTGTGCAGGCGCTGGAAGGCCTGGAACATGCGGTCGGCACGGCGCATGTCGAAGCCGGCGCCGTTGTCCTGCACATGGTAGACATGGCCGGTGTCGTCGCTGCCGGTGGAAACGCGGATGCGCGCATCGGTGCCTTTGCCGGCGCTGTATTTCACGGCATTGCCCAGCAGGTTGATCCAGACCTGGCGCAGCAGGCCGGCATCGCCCCAGGCTTCCGGCAGGTCTTCCAGCGCGAGCTGGCCCGGAAAATCAGCTCCCACCTGCTGCCAGGCTTCCTGTGCGAGCGCCCGCATGTCGACGCGCCGGCTGGTCAGCGGCGTGGTGCTGACGCGTGACAGCCGCAGCAGGTCATCGATGAGCTGGGCCATGTTGCGGCTGCTGTGGTGGATGATGTCCAGCAGGCGCCGGTCCTCATCATCCAGCCGGTCCGCCGCGCGTGCTTCCAGCATGCCGGCAAAGCTGTCGATGGCGCGCAGCGGCGCGCGCAGGTCGTGCGATACCGAATAGGAAAAACTTTCCAGCTCCTTGTTCACCAGCTCCAGCGTGGCGGTCAGCCGTTTCAGCTGGCGGTTCGCGGCCGCCAGTTCCTGGCTGCGCTGGAACTGCTCGGCTTCGCGCTCTTCCCAGTTGATGTCGGTCTTGCCGGCATCGAGCTTTTCGCGGCGCTGCTTGAAGTGCACGAATTCCGTGACGTCTTCCGCGCGATGGATGATGCAGACCAGGCGGCCCTCCGCATCCAGCACGGGCGAATTCACCGGGCTCCAGTAACGCTCCTCGAACGCACCGCCGTCTTCCGGCGTGCGGCGCACATCGTATTTCTGCACCGGCATGGTGTCGGCGCGGCGCTGCTTGAGGACCTTGTCCAGCGAGGCGCGCAGGTTGGCCGTGCCGTCGGCATGGGGGTCGTCGGGATTGTCGGGAAAGACGTCGAAGATGTGGCGGCCCAGCACGTCGGCGCGACGTGTCATGGTGGCCTGCAGGTAGGCATTGCTGGCGGCGATGATTTCCAGCCGCGGGTTGAGCACCAGCAGCAGTGCCGGCGCCGATTCGAACAGCAGTTGATAGTCCGGTCCTGCCTGGACTGGCAAAGTCATGACCCATCCTCCCTGGACTGCGGTCTTTGTCTTCTCGCCGGGATACCTGGTCCCGTCCTGTATGGACTCCTCCCTGGGTCGACCCAGGGCAAGGGATGGCAGCCAGTCTAGTGCAGGATGGGCGAATCTGCCGGTACACAGGACTGGCGGCCTGTCGCTGGCAATGCTTTCATCGGACGGCTTTAATGGCCGGCCTCCGGGGTTGTCGCTGCCGCCCCGATCTTTACCGGATTTTACATTCCGACATGAAGTCGTTACCTATGTCCCGTTTTTCCCTGCTGTCGTCCGCCCTGCTTGCCATGGCCTTGCTGGCCCTGGCCGGCTGCGCCTCGACACCGTCGGCACCGGCCAATAATCCTGTGCCCGCGGTGCCGCCCCCCGTGGAGCCTTCCATCATCAGCCTGCCGGTGACGGTGGACCTGGAGCAGCTGCGCCAG
>DASUXS010000290.1:0-2643 GCA_036377855.1 Moraxellaceae bacterium | reverse complement strand
GGCGCCGCTGCCGCTGCTGGTGCTGGCCAAGGTGTTTGCGCACTGGTTGCAGACCGGTTTCTGTCTCGTGCTGCTGTCGCCGGTGGCGGCGGTGATGCTGTTTCTCGACGGGCAAAGCTATGCCACCTTGCTGGCCACGCTGTTGCTGGGCACGCCGGTATTGAGCCTGATCGGTGCTGTGGCCGCGGCGCTGACCGTCGCCCTGCGTCGTGGCGGTGCCCTGGTGCCGCTGATCACGCTGCCGCTGATGGTGCCGGTGATCGTGTTTGCCACCGGCGCCGTGCAGGCCGCCGCCATCGGTTTGCCGGTGGCGGGATACCTGGCCTTGCTGGCGGCTTTTCTTGTTTTGACCCTGACCCTCATTCCCTTTGCGGTGGCAGCAGCGCTGCGCATCGCAACGGGAGGATGAGGGAGACGTAGGAGCGGCTTCAGCCGCGAACCTTCGCTGATGTTGTATAAAGTTCGCGGCTGAAGCCGCTCCTACGGGCCACGGTGCCGGGATTAAAAAGAGACGGGATATGTGGAAATCAATTTGGGCCTACATTAACCGCACGGTGAGCCCGCGGCATTTCTATGACATCGCGGGCCAGTGGCTGCCCTGGCTGGCCGCGTTGGCGACGGTGCTGCTGGCGGTGGGCACGGTGTGGGGCCTGGCCTTTGCGCCGGCGGATTACCAGCAGGGCAACAGCTTCCGCATCATCTATATCCATGTGCCGGCGGCCAGCCTGGCCATGGGCGGCTATGTGCTGCTGGCGGCCTGCGGCCTCATCCACCTGGTGTGGAAAGTGAAGACGGCGGAAATGGTGGCGCGCTCCACCGCCGCCATCGGTGCCTGGTTCTGTTTTGTCGCGCTCTTCACCGGCGCCATCTGGGGCAAGCCGACCTGGGGCACCTACTGGGTCTGGGATGCGCGCCTGACGTCCATGCTTATCCTGCTGTTTCTCTATCTCGGCGTGATCGCGCTGTATTCGGCCTATGAAAATGCCGCCAGTGCCGGCAAGGCCGCGGCCATCCTGGCGCTGGTGGGCGTGGTCAACCTGCCCATCATCAAATACTCGGTGGAGTGGTGGAACACGCTGCACCAGGGCTCGACCTTCAAGGTCACGGCCA
Source organism: Moraxellaceae bacterium (assembly GCA_036377855.1). Taxonomy (GTDB): domain Bacteria; phylum Pseudomonadota; class Gammaproteobacteria; order Pseudomonadales; family Moraxellaceae; genus UBA2031. Next base: position 1,533 of record DASUXS010000290.1, on the reverse strand, counting down.
AACCGGCCATGCCGCCGGAAATGTACCTGCCGCTGATCGTGATGCTGCTGGGTTTCTATGCCTTTTTTGCCGCCTGCGTGCTGGCGCGTACACGCAATGAAATCCTGCATCGCGAACGCCGTTCGCAGTGGGTGCGTGAAATCGTGAAACAGGAGGGCGGTCATGGCCTTTGAGTCTTTTGCGGATTTCCTGGCCATGGGCCGGCATGGCCCCTATGTCTGGGCGGCCTACGGCCTGACCTTTGCCATCGTGGCCTGGAATGTCCTGCAGCCCCTGCGCCAGCGTAAAAAACTGCTGGCCGAGCAGGCCGCCGCGCAACGCCGCGAAGCCAACCACTGAAAATCGTCATTCAAGCCCAGCCACTGGAAAGCGAGGCCGCATGAGTTTCACCCTGACACCACGCCGCAAAAAGACCCTGCTCATCCTGGTGGCGGTCGTGATAGGCATAGGCATTGCCGTGGGGCTGGCGCTGTATGCGCTGCGCCAGAACATCAATCTTTTCTATACGCCGACGCAGCTGGTGCAACACCAGGCGCCGGAAGACCAGCGTATCCAGGTGGGTGGCCTGGTGATGCAGGGTTCGCTGCAGCGCGCGCCGGATTCGCTGGCGGTGCGTTTCACCATCACCGACCTCAAGAACCAGGTGGATGTGGTCTATACCGGCATCCTGCCCGACCTGTTCCGTGAAGGGCAGGGCATAGTCGCCAATGGCCGTTTTGAAAAAGGCGTGGTGGTGGCGGACGAGGTGCTGGCCAAGCATGACGAGAAATACATGCCGCCGCAGGTCAAGCATGCCATTGAAGAGGCGGGGCATCCGGCGGGGAAGTGAGTTTGGCGGAAATGAAAAAGGCGACCGGGGTCGCCTTTTTTTATGGATACAGCTGGGCCTTCCCTCATGATCCGTTCGCCCTGAGCTTGTCGAAGGGCGGGGCCTCAAACGTTCACCCTTCGACGGGCTCAGGGCGAACGGGTAACGGGTGACGGGTATGGCGTGGGGGCTGGGGAGAAGGCTCAGCGCCGTTTCGGGCTGGCCGGTTTTTCCGCAGGCGCCGAGGTCGCCAGCATTTTTTCGCGCAGTGTCGACAGCCCGGCATTGAACTGGTCGCGCTGGGCGGCGCCTTCGCTGTCACGGCGGAAGCAGACATAGAGCGGCCAGGTGACCAATAGACGCTGGTTCATCTGCAGGCTGTTGCGATAGGGCTTGAGGCGGGGTTCGTTGCGCAGCAGCCAGTCGAAGACCTGGCTGTCGATGACGGCGGCGTCCACCTTGCCTTTGGCGAGGCTGATCAGGTTGTCCACATCGGTTTCGCTGCTGCTGGTCTTGATGATGCCCTGCTGCATCAGCTGGTCGAAACGGTCTTCATTGGCATAGGCCTCCACCACGCCCACCTTGTACTGCGCCAGGTCGTCGACCTTGGTCCATTGCAGCGGCTTTTTGCGCGTCTGGGCAATGCCCAGCGGGCTCATGCCCACGGGTTCAGAGAGGTGGCAGACGCGGCGGCGTTCCTGCGAGGGATAGGCGGGGAAGAAGGC
>DASUXS010000289.1:0-6635 GCA_036377855.1 Moraxellaceae bacterium | reverse complement strand
GCGCCCCCAACTTCATAAAAGGCAGGACTCTTCAAAAGAAGAAAGACCGGGCTGCCGACCAGGCAGCCACAGGCCGCGCGATTCTACACAGCCGGCGGAATCCTCATAAGGGCCCGACAGCCGTGACAGCCGCCACTGGCGGCGCTTACCATCCCGGCCGTCATGTCCGCCTCCCTGCTCTCCCTACTCTTTATCGCCGCCGCCCTGCCCCTGGCCGCCACCGGCCTCTGGCTGCTCTGGCGCCGCGGCAGTCGTCCGGCCCAGGCCGGCGCCCTGGCCTGCCTGCTGCTGGCCACCGCTTCCGCTTATATAGGAGGACGACTGTGGCTGGAGCGCGAGCCCGCCTTCGCCCTGGACGCCGCCCCCGGCCATTTCCAGGTCATCACCCCGGCCCAGTTGCCGGCCGCCCTGGCCGCCGCCCGCGGCCGGCCGGTGCTGCTGGAGTTCTATGCCGACTGGTGCCCGAGCTGCATCGTCTGGAAAAAGGAGGTCTTCCCCCGCGAAGATGTGCAGAAGGTGCTCAGCCCCTTCGTCCTGCTGCAGATCGATGCCACCGAGATGGATTCCGACGTACAGCAACTGTTGGGCAGCCACCAGCTGGTGGGCCTGCCCGCCATCCTGGTCTACGACCGCCAGGGCCGCGAACAGCCCGGTTTGCGGCTCCTGGGCGAGATGCCGGCTCCCGATTTCATTAACTGGGCCACCGCCACCGCCTGGCCGAAACTGTAATCTTTCTGTCGTTGCCAGTGCCCACTGACTTGGGTATCTTCCGCCCAGCTTCCCGCTAAACGTGCAGCGAACTCCCGGTAACTGGCCGGCAGCTCGCCGGGTTTTGACATTCCAGGACCTGCACACACTTTGTTGCGAATAGGCTGGTCAGCCGGCTTGGCGCCCGTAAAGGCCCCATGCAGAATCCGCAACCATCCGGTCACAAGCCGGATTACAACAAGGAGCAGCGGCCGTCCAAACGACGGGCCGCCCAGGAAGAACAGAAACCGCATGAACAAGATTCTTGTCCTGCACGGCCCCAACCTGAACCTCTTGGGGACGCGCGAACCGGGCATTTATGGCGCCGACACGCTGGACGCCATCAACGCCCGCCTCACGACCCGCGCCACCCAGGCCGGGCTCAGCCTGGAGTCCTTCCAGAGCAACCACGAAGGCCAGCTGGTGGACCGCGTCCAGGCTGCGCGCACGGACGGCACCACCTTCATCCTCATCAATCCCGGTGCCTTCACCCACACCTCGGTGGCGCTGCGCGATGCCCTGCTGGGCGTGGCCATCCCCTTCGTGGAAATCCATCTTTCCAATGTGCATGCGCGGGAAGACTTCCGCCGGCATTCCTATTTCTCCGACATCGCCGTGGGTGTGATCTGCGGCCTCGGAGCCCAGGGCTATGAACTGGCCCTCGATTTTGCCGCCAAGCGCCTGTCGGCCTCGGCCTGAACCCATTCACCGCGTACGCTTTTCTGACGAGAACCCAACATGGATATCCGCAAGGTCAAGAAACTCATCGAACTGCTGGAAGAGTCCGGCATTGATGAACTGGAAATCACGGAAGGTGAGGAGTCGGTGCGTATCGCCCGCCATCGTCCGCAGGTCGCCACCCAGGTGATCGCCGCCCCCGCCACCGCCGCCGTTGCTGCCCCCGTGGCCGCTGCCGCCCCGGTGGCCGCCGCTGCCGCCGCCGAACCCACCCAGGGCCCGGCCCTGGCCGCTGTCGAACCGGCCACCAACGGTTTCGTGCAGCGCTCGCCCATGGTGGGCACCTTCTACCGCTCCGCTTCGCCGGGCGCCGCCGCCTTTGCCGAAGTCGGCCAGACCGTGAAAAAGGGCGATGTGGTCTGCATCGTCGAAGCCATGAAAATGATGAACCAGATCGAAGCCGAGAAAGGCGGCGTGATCGAAAGCATCCTCGTGGAAAACGGCCAGGCGGTGGAATTCGACCAGCCGCTGTTCACCATCGTCTGACAGGGCCGCCGACATGCTCGAAAAGGTGGTCATCGCCAACCGTGGCGAAATCGCACTGCGCATCCTGCGTGCCTGCAAAGAGATGGGCATACGCACGGTGGCCGTCTATTCCAAGGCCGACCGCGACCTGCTGCATGTGCGCCTGGCCGATGAAGCCGTGTGCATAGGCCCGGCCGCCTCCAAGGATTCCTATCTCAACATCCCGGCCATCATTTCCGCTGCCGAAGTCACCGATGCCCGCGGCATACACCCCGGTTACGGCTTCCTCGCCGAAAACGCCGACTTCGCCGAAGCCGTGGAGAAATCCGGATTCACCTTCATAGGCCCGCGTCCGGACAGCATCCGCCTCATGGGCAACAAGGTGTCCGCCATCGAGGCCATGAAAAAGGCCGGCGTGCCCACGGTGCCCGGTTCCGGCGGCCCGGTGACGGAAGAAAATGCCGTCGCCGTGGCGCGCAAGATCGGCTATCCCATCATCATCAAGGCCGCCGCCGGTGGCGGGGGTCGCGGCATGCGCGTGGTGCATACCGAATCCGCGCTGCTCAACTCGCTGTTCGTCACGCGCTCCGAAGCCGGTGCCGCCTTCAACGACGACACCGTCTATATGGAAAAGTTCCTGGAGCATCCGCGCCATGTGGAAATCCAGGTGCTGGGCGACGGCAAGGGCAAGGCCGTGCACCTGGGCGACCGCGACTGCTCGCTGCAGCGCCGCCACCAGAAGGTGGTGGAAGAAGCGCCTGCCCCGCATATCCCCGAGCGCATACGCAACAAGGTGGCCGATGCCTGCGTGAAGGCCTGCGAGCAGATGAAATACCGCGGTGCCGGCACCTTCGAATTCCTCTATGAAAACGAGCAGTTCTATTTCATCGAGATGAATACGCGTGTGCAGGTGGAGCATCCGGTGACGGAGCTGGTCACCGGCGTGGACATCATCAAGGAACAGCTGCGCGTCGCCGCCGGCAAGGGCCTGTCGGTGACGCAGAAGGACATCAGGATCCAGGGCCACGCCATCGAGTGCCGCATCAATGCGGAAGACCCCAAGAAATTCATCCCCTGCCCCGGCAAGATCAACTACTACCACGTGCCCGGCGGCCCCGGCATACGCATGGACTCCCATGTCTATTCCGGCTACACCGTGCCGCCCAACTACGACTCCCTGATCGGCAAGCTCATCGCCTACGGCCCCACGCGTGAAGTGGCCTTCGCCCGCATGCGCAATGCCCTGGACGAGATCGTGGTGGACGGCATCAAGACCAACATCCCCCTGCACCGCGACGAAATCATGCGTGACGCCAATTTCGCCAAGGGCGGCGTGGACATCCACTACCTGGAAAAGAAGCTAGGCCTCTGATCCGGAAACCTCCCGTAGGAGCGGCTTCAGCCGCGAACCTCTCCAAGAGAGCAGCGGCTTCAGCCGCGAACCTTGACCGATGACTGGCCTGGTTCGCGGCTGCAGCCGCTCCTACGCTTTTATCCATTCAATTTTCACGTGGCACATCCCATGACCTGGCTGCAACTCAAGATCGAAACCACCAAGGCCGATGCCCCGCGCTATGAAGCCGCGCTGGAGGAACTGGGCGCTGCCGCCGTGCTCATGGAAGACTCCGCCGACCAGCCTTTGCTGGAACCGCCCCCCGGCGCCACGCCGCTCTGGGATGCCACCCGTGTCATCGGTGTCTTCACCGCGGATTCGGAAATGGATGCCGTCATCGAATTCCTGGAGGCCCAGCTGAGCCATGCCCTGCCCGAGCACCGCATCGAGCTGCTGGAAGACAAGGACTGGGTGCGCGCCTGGATGGACCACTACCATCCCATGCGTTTCGGCCAGCGCCTGTGGGTGGTGCCGAGCTGGACGCCGCCGCCCGAGCCCGAGGCCATCAACCTCCTGCTGGACCCGGGCCTGGCCTTCGGCACCGGCACCCATCCCACCACCGCGCTGTGCATGGAATGGCTGGACAGCCTGGACCTGCAGGGCAAGACCGTCATCGATTACGGCTGCGGCTCCGGCATCCTGGCCGTGGCGGCACTGCTGCTGGGCGCGAAAGAAGCCTATTGCGTGGACAACGATCCCCAGGCCCTGACCGCCACCCTGGACAATGCCGGCCGCAACGGCGTCGCCGGGCGCGTGCAGACCTTCATGCCCGAGGACATGCCGGCGATCACCGCCGATGTCATCGTCGCCAACATCCTGGCCGGCCCGCTGGCCATGCTGGCGCCGGCCCTGGCCGGCCACAGCCGTGCCGGCACGCAGATCGCCCTGTCCGGCATCATCCAGCCGCAGGTGGCGGAGCTGCGCGAGGTTTATGGCCAGTGGTTCGACATGGATGGCCTGGCCATCAAGGAAGAAGACTGGTGCCGGCTTTCGGGGACACGACGCGGCTGACGGCACGCGACACGGCGGCTGCGACAGACTTAACGGCACCTCATCAAAAGAGCCTGTAAGTTGCTGTAAAAATTCAGGGCCGCGCAGTAGATTACGCAGTTAATCGAGATCGGCACGCGCTCAAGGACTGGACATGACCGACGCCAAGCAGACCAAATGCCCGCATTGCGGCAGCACTTTCCGTATCAGTGATGCCCAGCTGGCCGCCAAGGGCGGCAGCGTGCGCTGCGGGTCCTGCCTGCAGGTCTTCCGCGCCGATCTGCATCTGGTAGGCGCTGCCGCGCCCGCCGCCGCCCGCCCTGCCGCCGCATCGGCGGCCGCTGTCGCCGCCAAGCCCAAGAAAAAGGGTGCTGGCGCCGATGAAGACTGGGCCCTGGCCCTGCTCGGCGAAAAAGCCGAAAAAGGCAGCCCCCCTCCCGCCAAGAACATTGAAAGCGAAGACTGGTCGGTACCCGGCATGGAAGGCGGCGGCAGCGACGATTTCGGCTTCAGCGACGACGACATCAGCAGCTTCATGGACAGTGGCGGCGGCGCCGAAGCGCCCCAGGGCAAGTCCCTGCGCTTCGACGACGAGCTCAGCGAATTCCTGGACGATGCCGGCGGCGGCTTCACCCCCAGCGAGGAACCCAGCCACAAGCTCAGCGAAAATGCCGACGAGTCCTGGGCCCAGAGCATCCTGACCGAGCTTGAGCACGAGGAAAAAAAGCAGGACAACAAGAAATACGGCATGGAGCTGGTGGACGACAAGAAAAAGGGCGCCCCCAAGAATGCCAAGCTGGCCGCCGCCATGGGCATGGGCCCGCGCGTGGCCGAAGAGCCGGTATCACGCAAGGCCGCCCCGGCCGCCGCCCCGAAAAAAGCCGCCCCGGTCGATGACTTCCTGGGTGACGATGCCGACGTGCTGAGCTTCCTGGACAACGACGACCTCAGCGGCGGCATCGCGCCCGCCCCCCTGCCCAGCAATCCTTTCTCCCTGGACCGCCCGCTGGCCCATGTCGATGCCCCGGTGGTGCTGAAGCCACGCCGCGAACCCATCAACTGGAGCGGCATCCTGAGCTGGGGCGTCCTCTGCCTGGTCGCCATCGCCATGTTCGTGGCCCAGTACACCTACTTCAATTTCGAAACCCTGGCGGTGCAGCCCACCGTACGCCCCTGGTTTGAAAAAGCCTGCCTGCAGCTGGAGTGCCGCCTGCCCGACATTCCCGATCCCAGCAAGATCAAGGTCGAAGAGCTGGTGGTGCGCAAGCACCCGAAGGTGGAAGGCGCCCTGCTGGTGGATGCCATCGTCAAGAACAACGCCAGCTTCCCGCAGCCCATGCCGGTACTGAACCTCAGCTTCCGCACCAGCAATGACGAGCCGGTGGCCAGCCGCCTGCTCAAACCCCTGGAATACCTGCAGGGCGAAGCCCGCCTGCTGCGCCGCATGCCGCCGGACACCCCCATACGCATCTCGCTGGAAATCGTCGACCCCGGCACCCAGGCCGTGAACTACAGCCTGGATCCCCTGCACTGAGCACCCCGAGGGAGAGGCGGCCACGCCCCTCCTTCCCTTGCGCTGCGGTTTTGCCCCCGCCCGCCCCAGCCGCTATCATCCGCGCCCTCATCCTTTCAGCTGATCCCGGCCGGCCGCGTCATGCTCAAGCCCTTCAACATCGGTCCCTACCGGATTGAAACGCCTCTCGCCCTGGCCCCCATGGCCGGCGTGACGGACCGTCCTTTCCGGCAGCTGTGCCGGCAGTGGGGCGCGGGGCATGTGGTGTCGGAGATGGTGGCCTCCGATGTGCGCCTGTGGCAGTCACGCAAATCCGCCACGCGCCTGGACTACAGCGGTGAGCCCGAGCCGCGCACGGTGCAGATCGTCGGTTATGACGCCGGCATGATGGCGGAAGCCGCCCGCGCCTGCGTCGACCTCGGCGCGCAGATCGTCGACATCAACATGGGCTGCCCGGCCAAGAAAGTCTGCAACCGCCTGGCCGGTTCCGCGCTGCTGCAGGACGAAGGCCTGGTCGCGGAAATCCTCAGCGCCGTGGTGGCCGCGGTGGACGTGCCGGTGACCCTGAAAACCCGCACCGGCTGGAATCCGGAAAACCGCAACGGCGTGCGCATCGCCCGCATCGCCGAAGACTGCGGCATCGCCATGCTGGCCATGCATGGCCGCACCCGCAGCGACAAATACATGGGCCTGGCCGAATACGACACCATCGCCGCTGTCAAGCAGGCAGTGCGTATTCCGGTGCTGGCAAATGGTGATATCGACTCGCCGGAAAAGGCCGAAAAGGTG
>DASUXS010000288.1:0-3728 GCA_036377855.1 Moraxellaceae bacterium | reverse complement strand
GGTGCTGAAATCGAAGTTGAAGGCATACCAGGGAATGATGGTTGCCGCTGCGATGGGCGTGGCCGTCAGGACAATGGCGGCGACCCAGTTGATTGGCGCTCGCTCGGAAGTAGCGGTCGTCATGTGCGTGCAGTCCTCAGTTGATTGCGCTTGCCGAGTATAACGCCCGGGCCGGGGCTTCGGCGATGCTCCCGGCCGTCGTTGGTCGTGTCACCCCTGCCATTGGAGGGGCTGGCTCAAGCCGTTTGCAGACTCTGGCGCTCTATGGGTTTCACCGGGCACTGGAAGGACGTCGCTGCCAGGACCTTGCCCAGGGCAGCTATATGGGGGCCGATCAGCGGCTTTCCAGTAGTCAGCAGGGCCACGGAGGTATCCCGCTCCGGGTCCGCCCAGCAGAAGATATTGGACAGGCCCAGGTGCCCGAAGGCGCGCCGCGTCATGGGGCCGAACAGGCCCACCGGGCTGTTGCCCAGCATGGGACCCATGGCATAGCGCATGGGGATGAGCAGCTTGCGGTCTATCTCGGGGCGGCCGCATTCCAGCACGGCGCGCTTGATGGTCATGGGCTGGAAGATCTGTTTGCTCTGGTATTCGCCACCGTCCAACAGCATCTGGAAGAAGCGGCTGGCTTCCTCGGCCGTGGCGTAGATGTTGCCGGCCGGGCAGATGGTGTCCATGAAGCGCGGGTCGTTGGTCATGCGCACGGCCAGTTCCATGTCGCCGCCCAGGATGTGCTTGATGTACATGGCGGCCGGGCCCACGGGCTTGAGGCCGGTGCAGTAGTTGGTGGCGGCCAGCCCGCGGTCCTGCTCGGGCAGGCCGTAGTTGAAGAAGCGCATGCCCATGGGGTCGCTGATGGTCTCGCGCAGGAACTCGCGCACGCTCATGCCGGTCACGCGCTCCACCAGCTCACCCAGGATGTAGCCGCCGGTGAGGGCGTGGTAGGCGACACGGTGGCCGGAGGGCGACACCGGACGGGCGCGGCAGAGCTCGGCCACGATGGCATCCACGTCGTAGAGCAGCTCGGGATCGAAATCGCCGCTCAGGCTGGGGATGCCGCCACGATGGGCCAGCAGCTGGTAGATGGTGGCGTTGCGCTTGCCGTTGACCCCGTATTCCGGGATGTAGTGGCTGATGGGGTCCAGCAGGTCGATGAGGCCGCGCTCGTCCAGCAGGTGCACCAGCATGGCGGTGACAACCTTGGAGGCGGAGAACAGGCAGATCGGGGTGTCCGGCGTGGCCAGCACCTTGGGCGTGCCGGCGCTGTCCTCGGGACCGTTGCCATGGGCATGGCCCAGGGAACGGTTGAGCACGATGCGGCCTTCGCGGCGCAGGCAGAAGGTGATGGCGGGCGAGATGCCGGTGCGGTAGAGGCCTTCCACGGCGGACCAGATCTTCTCGACCTGGCCGGGCTGGAAACCCGCCAGTTGCGGCGGTGTTTCACGGGCGAAATCTATGGTGGTGACGCTGGCCAGGCTGGCTGGCACGTGGCAGGTGTTGGTAGACAGCAGCTTCACTACTAACTTCATCCCTTGCCCGTGAGGGCAACCTGTCTGTGATGGCGCCGCACAGTACAGGGGATTGTCGTATCAGGCCAGTACGGGAAAGGGCCATTTTGGTGGCCGATTAAGACTTCTTCTGCCGCTTTCCACCGATCAGGCGCTGTGCCGCACCCAGCGGCCGCAGCAGCGGGCCGGCCATGTCCACGGTGGCCTGCATGGCATCGACCTGGCCGCTGACCTTGCGTATTTCCTGGCGCACTTCGCCGAAGCCGTGGTGGATGTCCTGCACATTGTCCGTGATGCCTTCCAGGCGGGTCTGCAGCAGGTCTATATGCTGGCTGAGGCTGGCGACATGGCCGGCCACCTCGTTCATGTTCTGCACGGTGAGCATGATGCGGTAGGCCATGACCAGGAACTCCAGCGCGGCACGTATCACCGCCGCGGCCACCAGCCAGGCCAGCGGGGCCAGGATGAGCAGGCCCAGGCCCCACCAGGGCGAGAACCAGAAGGCGAGTCCGGTAACGGCCGCTATCACCACCGCGGCTCCCAACAGCAGCAGCACGTAGAAGATGGGCAGCAACTGCATGGAGAGGTAGCGGCCGAAACGCAGGTCGGCGATACCGGCCAGGAAGTGGCGGACACCGTTGCCGGGGGCGGCGGTGGAGGAGGCAGGGGCAGTGGGCTTCATGCGGGGCATCCCTTCAGAGAATGCCGGCAGCATATGCCCGGGGCGCCGGCCCGGTATGGCCGGCGAGTCAGGGCTTCAGGGCTTTGCGGACAAACGCGCCACGTCGGCCAGCACCTGCGTGGCATGGGTGCCGGTATTCACGTCCGGGTAGTGGTAGACGATGGTGCCCTCGGGATCGATGAGGAAGGTCTGGCGGCTGGCAAAGCTCAGCGGACCGAAACCGCGCAGCACGCCCATGGCCTTGGCCATTTCATGCTTCTCGTCGGACAACAGCGGATACGGCAGGCCCAGTGTGCTGGCGAAATCCTTGTGCGAGGCCACATCGTCCACGCTCACGCCCAGCACCATGATGTTGGCCTTGCGGAATTCCGCCCAGCGATCACGGAATTTCTTGGCTTCCTCGGTGCAGCCCGCGGTCTTGTCGCGCGGATAGAAATACAGCGCCACCCACTGGCCCTTGAATTCCTGCACCGAACGCAGCTTGCCATCCTGGTCGGGCAGCTGCAGCGTGGGCGAGGGTTTGCCCACCCATTCCGCAGCATTGGCGGCAAAGGGCAGGCTCAGCAGCAGGGCCAGGAAAAAGGTCGTGATACGCATGGTGTTCTCCCTGTGATTCATGGCTGTGAGGTTGCGCCTCACCATTTCACATACTGGTCTTCGACAAAACCCGGCAGATTTTTCACAGCCAGCGTGCCTTGCGGCAGGCGCAGCTCGCCGTCGAAACGCCCGAAAAGCTGTTTGAAATTGCTGGCGATCAGGCCGACGTTGAGGCGTTCGCGATGTATGCCGGCGGACGTGAAGCGCAGGTCCACCTGGCCGTCATCGGAAAACACCCGCCAGGGCTGCATCAGGTCGTCCTGCTGGAAGTCGAAGCGGGTGAGGTTGACCTTGATGAGTTTGCCGTCCAGCCACAAGCAGTTTTCCGTAAAGCTGGTTTCATTGACGCCGCAGGAAAGGTTGAGGCCGATACGGTGGTCGCCGCTGCGACCGGAGAAGCAGGCCCAGTTCCAGTAAGTCTCGCGCCGCATGAAACCACAGGAAAAATCGTGGTGGCCCATGGCGCCCAGTTCCGCCAGGTCGAAACGGCCGCCGGGATAGGCCAGCTCGCCCTGGATATCCAGGCCCGCGGTCTTGTTGGCATAGACCCAGCCCGAATAGGCCGTGCGCGTGCACAGCGACATGGGTTCAAAGCCGGTTTCCGGCATGCGCGCGCGCAGCAGGAAATCGCGGCCGATCTTCACTTCCAGGGATTTCTCGCGCGGTGCGGCCTGGTAGCCCATGGTGATCTCGGCACCGCCCCAGCGGAAACGGCTTTCCCCCTGCACCGGGTTGTCGCAGAGCGACATGCCCAGGCCCAGCGGACTGCGCAGCGAACGCGAAAACAGCTCACCGGTTTCCAGGTTGTGCACATAGACGAAGGCGATGCCGGTATGGCGCAGGTTGGCCAGCGCGCAGCCGAAAATCAGCTTGTCGCTCATGCCGCCGAAATACTGGAATTCCTTGAAGCCCAGCCAGTTGCCCAGGCGGCCGGCCGGCTT
>DASUXS010000287.1:0-7578 GCA_036377855.1 Moraxellaceae bacterium | reverse complement strand
GCGTGACATTGCTCAGGGCCAGGGCGAAGGAACGGAAAAGATAGGTGCCGGCCATGCGGGCGCAGGCCAGCACCGCGGTTTCCGGGCGATGCCGCTGCAGGTCTATGAGGCCGGGCAGCTTGTCGGCCATGGCCTGGGCGGCCGCAATCTGTTCCTGTCGCAATGCGGCCATGGCCAAATCCTGCGTGATGGTGAGGGCGCATTGTAACGTGTGGCCCGCCGCCTGTGCTCAGGGCTTGCCCATCCAGTAAAAGCAGGCAGCGACCAGCAAGGCGATGAACAGGCTGAGGGCGATCAGTCCGCCATGCGATTCCGGACGCACTACCGCCGCGGCCTCGCCGCCTTTGAGTTCGGGGTGCAGGCGGCGATGCAGTTCCACCACCTCTTTGGAGGATTTGAGGTCCATGCCGGTTTCCTGGCGGACAATGCGTATGGCCTCGATGAAATTGCCCTGGCTCAGGGCATCCCGGGCAGCGGGGGGAAGGGGCGGCGTGGATTCCATGGCCGGGCGAGCTCCTTGCTTCGTGCCATTCCTGGCTTTTTTGTACTTGTTATGCCGGCATCATGCCGGCCGGCAGCAGGTCAGGCAATGCAGCGTATCGCCGCCGGCCTCCCCATCCGCCCGGTTATCATGGTAGTCCATCCCCGGAGCCCGTCATGACCGCTAAACACGATGTTGATGCCTTTCGGGCCCGTTACCGGGCCGGCATACACCCCTGGTACAACGCCTGGCTGCATGGCGGCTTTGTCTTTGCCACCGGCCTGGCCGTCATCGTCCTGCTGCTGCGCCAGGCCGGGGATATCCAGCCGCTGGAATGGCTGGCGCTGCCGCTGGCCCTGGTCTTCTTCAGCTGGGGCGAATACACCGTGCACCGCGAGCTGGGGCACCGCAAACACAAGCTGGGCGCGCTTTTCTACAAACGCCATACCGGCGACCACCACAGCTTTTTCGTGGAAGACCGCATGCGCTACGAAACCGTGCAGGACTGGCGCGTGATTTTCTTTCCGGCCTGGCTCATCGTGGTGTACACGCTGCTCCTGGCCCTGCCGGCTTTCCTTGTGCTGTCGCTGTGGAGTGTGAATGTGGCGGCGCTGTTTTCAGCCACGCTGGTGGGCGGTTACCTGATGTATGAGTTTTTCCATGCCTGCGAGCACCTGCCGCCGGAACATTTCCTGGCGCGCCTGCCCTGGATACGGCAGATGCGGATGCACCATGCGCGGCACCATCGCCGTGAGCTGATGCAGACGCATAATTTCAACCTGGTTTTTCCCCTGGTGGATTGGGTGAAGGGGACCTGGCATCGTGAGCCTTGAGGAATGAGGTGCTTGTCCCGGAAGGTTCGCGGCTGAAGCCGCTCCTACCGAGGGGGGGTTCCGCAGGAGCGGCTTCAGCTGCGAACCACCGATAAAAAAGCCCGGCATCGCCGGGCTTTTTTATTGCAGTGGCCAATCAGGCAACGGCTACTTTCTTCGTCATCCGGCCAGCCGGCACCGGATTGGAGAAGTTCAGCACGCCATCGTCCACCGACTTGTAGCGCAGCACGGCCAGGTCCATGGCGTAGTTCATATAGACCTTCCACGGTGCCTTGTTGCCCTGGCGCGGCAGCTTGGACAGTGCGCGCTGCAGGTAGCCGGAACGCATGGCCACGAAATCTTCCTGCGCAACGGAAGGGTCGCTGTTATGCGGCATGCACTGGCGCAGGCCGTTCTTGTCCATGTGCTTGATGACGCGGCAGAGGAACTCGCTGCTGATGTCGGACTTCAGCGTCCACGAGGCATTGGTGTAGCCGAACATCATGCCGAAGTTGGGCAGGTCCTGGAACATCACGCCCTTGTAGTTCATGGCCTTGGACACTTCATAGGGCGCGCCGTCCACGGTCAGCGCCATGCCGCCCAGCATCTGCAGGTCGAGACCGGTGGCGGTGATGATGATGTCCGCTTCCAGCTCTTCGCCCGACTTCAGCTTGATGCCCTTGGCGGTGAAGGTGTCGATGTGATCGGTGACCACGGAAGCCTTGCCCTTGCGCAGCACCTTGAACAGGTCGCCGTTGGGCACGGCGCAGAGGCGCTCATCCCAGGGGTTGTAGGTCGGCGTGAAATGCTTCATGTCGAAGTCGGCGCCGACCTGCGCCTTCACCTGCTGCAGCAGCAGGCGACGCACGACCTTGGGCTTGGACTTGGCGAGGTTGTAGATGGCCATCTGCAGGCCGACATTGCGCGTACGGCCCATGCGGTACACGGCCATTTCCGGCAGGAAGCGGCGCATGGCCTGCGAGATCACGTCGTTCTGCGGAACGGAAGCCACATAGGTGGGCGAACGCTGCAGCATGGTCACGTGCGCGGCCTTGTCCGTCATCGCCGGCACCAGAGTCACGGCGGTGGCGCCGGAACCGATGACCACGACTTTCTTGCCGCTGTAGTCGAGGTTTTCCGGCCAGTGCTGCGGATGGATGACAGTGCCCTTGAACTTCTTCTCGCCCGGGAATTCGGGGCGGTAGCCGGCGTCGTAGTTGTAGTAGCCGGTGCAGCTGATGACGAAGCTGGCGCTCCAGGTTTCATTTTCGCCGGTGGCTTCGTTCAGCACTTCCACGGCCCACTGCGCCTTGTCGCTGGACCAGGCGGCGGACACCACCTTGCGACCGAAACTGATTTTCTTGTCGATGCCGTTTTCACGCGCGGTCTGCTGGATGTATTCGCGGATGGAGTGGCCGTCGGCAATGATCTTGGGATCGGTCCAGGGCTTGAAGTTGTAGCCCAGGGTGTACATGTCGGAGTCGGAGCGGATGCCGGGGTAGCGGAACAGGTCCCAGGTACCACCGATGGCCTGGCGGCGCTCGAGCAGGGCGTAGCTCTTGTCCGGGCACTTGGTCTTGAGGTGGTAGGCAGCACCGATACCGGAGAGACCGGCGCCGATGATAAGGACGTCAACGTGTTTGGAGGCCATGTTTACACCCGCTTCTTATTGGTGGGGCACGGTACCGGAGGAGGCAGGCCAGCAATCCATGGCCAGGGTCCGTGCGGGTTACGGGCCTATCCTAGAGGGCCCGTCCAGGCGGGAAAGGTGGGCGGCGGCCATTTTCCCGTCAGATGGGGCCAAGATAGCTATGTTGTTGAACAAGAAGGACAATCCTGTCTGACAAGATTGCATGTCAGATGACTTGCGTAGTTTCCGAGGTCCCCCGGCCGGGGGCGAATCGCTATGCTCCCCGGGCCAGACGAGGGAGGGAACAGGCATGGTCGGCACAAGACGGTGGGGGGTGGCCTTGGGGCTGCTGGTGGCGGCCGGACTGGCCATTGCCCAGGACATACACCGCTGGACCGATGCCAATGGCAAGGTGCATTTCGGTGATGATGCGGCCTCCCCGGAGAGCAGCAGCTCCGTCACGGCGAGCAGGGGGAACTTCGTGAAGACGGAGAAGCCCAAGTACGCCGGCAAGCAGCCCATCGCCTCGCCCACGCCGGATTACGCCGAGCGCCGTATAACGCCCACGCAGGCGCCGCCGCCTGTCATCAAATCCAATCCCAATGTGACGATACGGACGGTTCAGCCGAGCAGCGTGTCGACCCCGATGCCAGCCGGGCAGGGGATATCCGGCCCCTCCTCGCCGAGTGCATCACCCTATGTCCCGGCGCAGGTCTCGCGCCCCGCGACTGAATATGGCAAGCCGGCCTCCTGCGAGCCGGTGGAGCGGGACATGGTCAGTCCCAAGAGCGGCATGACCATACGGGTTCGGGAGTATCCCTGCCGGGAGGGCAGCATTCCGGTGGAAGTGGGCAAGGAGGAATCATTCTGGGAGAAAAAAGAGAGCGAGCGCCAGCAGCGCTCGTTGGATACCCGGACCGGTCGCGAGCGCCAATACCTGGATTCCAAGGGCACTTTGCGGGAGCACCGTGTAGGCGTGCCGCCGCCTTGAGGGCTCAGGCGATGAGCTGCAGGGCCAGCCAAGGTGCGAGATTGAAGACCAGGACCAGGATTTTGTAGAGCGCCATGCCGGCGTAGTGGATGCGGTCGAAGTCGGCATGGCTGAGGAAGAACCAGCGTCCATGCCAACGGTAGAGCTTGTCCCGGCCCAGGGCGATGGCCAGGAACCAGGTGATGAGGATGCCGTAGTTGATGGCCAGGCAGGCCAGCAGCAGGTCCTTGCAGTCCGACAGGGTCATGGGGCGGTCTCCGTGGCAGGCGCCTCCAGACTAGTCGTCGCGGGCGCCTTCTGCCCGGCCGGCCGGGCAATGGCCTCCAGGTCTATCTCGCTGAAGGGCCCGGTCTTGATGCCGGAAACGGTGCGCGCCATCTCGCGGCGCAGCCAGGGCAGGCGGTACATCCAGGGAAAGGCGATGTCGCGCAGCAGGCCCAGTGTGCGGCTATGCGATTGATAGAACGGTGTGAGGCCGCGGCTCATCAACTGATAGAAACGCACCGAGGGCAGGCGCAGCTGGTGGTAGTGCCGCCACAGCGCCGGGAAATCATCGGCCTGTTGCAGCGACTGGCCCAGCGCCCAGGCATCCAGCAACGCCATGTTCACGCCCTGGCCCAGCTGCGGGCTCATGGCATGCGCGGCATCACCCAGCACACCAATGCGACCGCTGCCGAAGCGATGCATCACCACATCGCGATAACGCGCCGGCAGGAATTGCTTCGGGCTGTGCACGACTTCCGCCAGCCATGCACCGGCTTCCGGCCAGCGCTGCGCCACTTCCGTTTTCCACGCCGCCACGGCCGCCGCATCCCAGTGCACGACAACACCCCCCGGCAGGCTCCAGAACAGGCTGCTGAGTTTCTGCCGGGGCGCATCGGGCACGGCGCCGGTGGGCAGTATGCCCATCATGCGTGAGGCGCCGTGGAAAAACTGGTGCAGGATCTGCGTATCCAGCTGCCGGCATTCCGGCAGGATGGCCCAGACCGCGCCCCAGGGATAAGCCTGGTCCAGCGCCACCCATTCACGCGGACGCAAACTGCTGCGCGCGCCATTGGCGACCAGCACCAGATCAGCGCTGTGCACATGCGCGCCCTGCGCATCGTGCCAGCGCAGTTCCGCGCCATCGTCATGATCCCGCAGGCTGTCCACGGTGGCGCCCATCCGCCATCGCACCGGCAACCCATGCAGCGCCTGCATCAGCACATGGCAGAGCGCCGCACGATGCAGGCCCAGGCCATGTTGCTGCGGACAGGCTTCGCGATAAGCGCTGTTCACCACCAGCGTGCCCCGTGCCGTGCGCCCGCGCAGTGCACTCACATGGGCGCCCAGGTCCTGCGCAATCTCCAGCACGCCCATGTGGCGGAACACCGCCATGCCGCTGGGCTGCAGCAAAATGCCCGCACCCACGTTTTCCATGGCGTGGGATTGTTCAAAAAGGGTGATGTCATGGCCCTGGCGGGCGAGGAGGACGGCGCTGGCCAGGCCGGCCGTGCCGGCGCCGCAGATGGCGATACGCAATGAGCGCATGAAGGGGGCTCTTAGGAAGTCAGCTCCATCATGCATCGGCGCGGGTGGCGAGCGCCATGCGTAGATCCACGCGTCCGTCTAAAGCCGGTGTTGATTGATGATATCGCCCCGGCTTTCCAGCAAGATATTCACGACATCCTCAAGACTGATGCCCGCCGCTTCCTGGTGTTCCAGCGAAGCGCAGAGATTGGCGCAGGCCAGTGGACGCGGCAGGGCGCGACCATAAGCTTTCAGGAAAGGGCCATCGCCCTGGCTGATATCCGCCAATAGCGGCGGACTCAGCATGCCCACATTCTCAATCAGCGGAAACGGCAGGATGTTGCGCAGTCGGCTCAGGAAGTCGGTGCCCACGTCGAATTTGCCCAGCGTGGATTTGGCGTTGGCGATCTGCAGGCAGGCATCGATGAAAAAGCCCAGGTGCACATTGTCGCGTGCAAACAGCATCACCGAATTGTTCACGCGATGCGTGAGGGCCGGCTTCCCGTTTTCGTCCAGGTGTGTCCAGATCTCATGCGTGAAGGCGAAGCCGCGCGGCAGCGCGAGTTGCAGCGCCTGCGGCTGGAACACCAGCACATCGGCATCCACCCAGATGGCCAGGTCATAGCCCTGGGCCAGCAGGCGCTGCGCCAGCAGCAGGCGGGCGAGGTCGGCCTGCGGACAGATTTCCGTGCCGGCCTTGGTGCGATACCAGTCCGGCAGCAGGGAAAAGATTTCATCGCCGCTGAAGTGGTAATCCAGGTTGGAGTGACGCGCCCAGTTACGCACGCTGTCCATGCAACGGCGTAGCCAGGGGGCAACGTCATGGTCCCGGTAGGACTGGTAGACGACAGTCTTCATGGCGGGGCATCAGGGGAATGAAGGCGCAATGGAAGCACGGCAACGGCGATCACGCCACCTTGGCCAGCCTTTGCATCAGCCAGGCCCGACGCTCATCGGTCATGGCCACTCGCCGCAGGCGCCCGACGGTTTTGTCGCTGGCGATGGCGCGCCAGAGCCTGAGGTACTGCTGGAATTCGTGGGTGTGTTCGCCGCGTTCCAGCAGGAGCAGGAAATGATCCTCCAGGCGGCGTCGCTGTCGCGCGTCCAGAGCGGCGGCATCACGGCGCAGCACCTTTGCCATGCGCCCGCGCAGATAGCCGCTGCAGGAACCGATGTAGCGCAGCTCGATATAGCGCAGGGCGATTTCCCGGCAGCCCGCGTCACCGGCCTTGAGGCCGGCCACCACGCGATCCAGCGTGGCGCGATACATGGGCCAGCCCTTGCGGTCTTTCATCCAGGCCGGGCCATAGGGATCGTCGGCGCCGGCCACGTTCAGGGCAAAGCCGCCGCGCAGCATGTCCTGCATGCCCTGGATTTCCGGCGCCGTCCAGCCGGACGGCACGGCCTGGTATTGCGCGACGGGAATGCGGTAGCGGCCACCGAGAGTGATCATGCGCGGGCAGGGTGTGGGGGTGATGCGGGGGAGTGTGTCCCGCGCCCTGCCGGTGGGCAAGGCGCGGGAGGGATGAAGCGTGAGGAGGAGCCGCCGGAAGGCGGTGGGGTGGCGGCCGCTGTCGCGCCTGCGGGGATCAGCGGTAGGTCTGGGCCTGGTGTTTGCGGGTGGCGGACTTCTTCCCCTGCCAGGGCGAGCGTGCTCCGTCCTTGAGGGCGTTGATGATGGTCTTGCTGCTGCTGCGGGCGGGCAGGGTGCTGACATTGACCTCCGTGGCGGTGGCGCCTTCGAGGGGCCACTCATGGGTGCATTCGGCGCAGACGAAGTGACCACCATCCTTGTAGGTGAGGTTGGACTGGCATTTCGGGCAATCGGCGAAAATTCGCATGATGAGCTCGCGGTGGGGGGAAACGCCTCGAATATTAGAAGTGGTTGGCAGTTTGAGATTGCGGTGGATCAATCGGTACGGGCGTTGTTTAGAAGGGTTGGTTTGCTTGTGAGGCGGGGCAATGGCTTGAACGATTGTTCTTTTTGGAGGCTAGCCAGTCATCTTCGGTACAGTGCCGTTCGTAGATGGATTCTGATTCATATCAAGTAATGCATTTGCGCAATTTGTTGAATGCGGATTCGCATGTTGCTTTAAAGCTTCTGTTCTCGTGGAGGGTGGAAAAGAGAGGCCGTTCGCCCTGAGCTTGTCGAAGG
>DASUXS010000286.1:0-3859 GCA_036377855.1 Moraxellaceae bacterium | reverse complement strand
ATGGCGCCCAGGGTGATGGTGTTGCCGCTGCGCGTGTAATCCGCCACCAGCAGGCCGTTGCGTTCGTTGTCATCACCCGCGGTAGGCATGTCCAGCGTGACGAAGACGATGCGGGAGCTGCTGACATAGTAGGCATACAGGCCCATGACATCGTCGCCGAAATCCACCGTGCCATCACTGTTCACCGTGGTCTGCGAACTCGAACCTTCCAGTTCGGCCCAGCTGCCCAGCAGGCCGTTCTGCTGGTTCTGCAGGCGGCTCAGGGTCAGCACGGAAACGATCTGGTCCTCCTGGCCGTCTTCGTCATAGTCATCCGCCCAATGCAGGGTGATGACCAGCTTGTCGTTCACCAGTTTGAGTTCCACCGTGTTGTCCGGATCCAGGAACTCTTCGGTGGGATCAGTGGCGGAAAAGCTGGTGCCGCTGACCAGGCGGCGTGTGGCGTGGCCGGTGAGGGACACCGTGGTGCCGGTTTCCGGATACACCACCTGGCCGATGGCGATATCACCGCTGCGTTCGTCATAGCCGTCCACGGCCAGGCCCCAGGTGCTGTAGATGAAGCGCCCTTGCGGATCGAAGGAAAAGAGGAAACCCAGGTTGTCGTCGGTATCCACGTCTTCGACACCGGTTTCATCACGTCCCGCGTAAGTCACCGTTTCCTTGAGATGGGAAGCCTTCCAGCTGCCGATGAGTTCATTGCCGTAGTAATGCTTGATGGCGGCCTGCGGCGTCACCGGGTCCACGCTGGCCGGCAGCGCCGTGTCCAGGGTGGTGGTGAAGGTGGCGGGGGCCTGTGCCAGCGCGGTGGACGGCGTGAAACCGGTGAGCGTGATGCTGCCATCGACCGTGATGCCGTTGCTGGGATCGTTGTCGGCATCCAGGGTCTGGAAGAGCACGGCCAGATTGGTGGTGGCGTTGGCGATCTTGGCCTCATCGCCGCTGAACAGATGCGCGGCTATCGTGGCCGGTGTGATGCGGCCGGAGGCCGGCACCTGCAGCGTGCTGCCGCCCAGGGTGAAAGTGACGGTGTCACCGGCGCGGAACTGGTATTCGCCCTTGGCATTGGTGGTGCCGCTGAGGTTGGACGGTGCCGTGGTGTAGGCCACGCCACCCACGGCGGCATCGGTCAGCACCCCCACGCTGGCGGCAGCCGCCGGCGTTCCCGCCGCGGGCGTCGTGCTGTCGCCGTCATCGCCGCAGGCGGTGAGCAGGCTGACGGCGGTGGCCAGCAGGCTGGCTTTGAGCATATGGCTGGTTTTCATGACGTCTCCTTCCGGTGTATCCCAACAAACTTCTGAAGGTAATGACCGGAAGGGGGAGAGGCTTCCCCCATATGGGGGATATCGCTTGGCAGAAGACAGCCCTGCGCAGAAAACTGTGCAGCAGCTCACACTGCATTACCAAGCAGCGCCGCTCGCCAGGAAAAGAGGGATTTACATACCTCACTCCCTGCACCGCCCTTTCCGCAGGAGCGGCTTCAGCCGCGAACCCACCTGGCAGGTTCGCGGCTGAAGCCGCTCCTACGTGTATCGCTGCCAGGAATTCAGGCGGGTGCAGGCGCTTTCGCCGCGGCCTGCATGACCTCCGCCATCACGCCATAGACCTCGGTCCAGGCTGCCTGCGTGGCTGGCGTAAAGGCCGGGCCCAGGCCCTGCCCCAGCGTTTTCAGCAGCGCCCCGCCCACGGTGCCGTAATGCTCGTCACGCACGCCATAGTCGCCATGGCGGCGCCCCAGCCCCTGCAGCACGGGTACCAGCTTGTCCAGGTCGTCCAGCTTGTTCACGGCGGCGGTGATCATCTGCATCAGCTTTTCACCCTGGGCCTGCATGTCACCCTTGAACAGGATGCGCAGCGAGGGATCGGCGGCAAAAAGGTTCTGGTAGAAAAGCTCCGCGGCCTGCGGCGCGATGGGCAGGACCTGGTTCCAGCTGTCCTGCACGAGTGCAATGGTGTCCTTCTGCATGGTCATCTCCCTGGCGATGGCTTGGGATTAATTAAGGATTAAACGCCAAAAAAGAGGCCGCGCGAACGCGGCCAACGACGTGAAACTAACCCTAGCTGGCGCTCGTCAGGCCAGCACGCTGACCTGGTCACCATTCACCTGAACGGCATAGACCGGCAGCTGGACGGATTCATCTTCCAGGCAGCGGCCCGTGGCCAGGTCGAAATGCTGCTTGTACAGCGGCGAGGCCACGACCTTGCAGCCCTTGAGGTCGCCCACCAGGCCGCGCGAGATGACATTGGCCTCGGAGAAGGGATCGTAGTTGCCGATGGCATAGATATCGTCGTTGCGCAGGCGGAACAGGGCCACCTGCTGGCCATTGATAAGGGCGCCGACGCCAATACCGGGCTGCAGGTCTTCCAGTCGGCAGACGGGAACGGCTTCCAGGCTTTCAGCGAGATTGGTTTTCGCATTCATGTTCTTGCTCCTGACTTGATTCAAACCGCGACCAGATCGATACGGCCCTGCTTCTCGCCCGTTGTCGCCGGGCGTATCTGGCCGCGTTCTTCCACAAAGACCACATTGGCATCCGTGGCTTCGCTGTTGACGAAGTGGCGGAAGCGCTTGAGCTTTTCCGGATCGTTGACGGTGGTCTTCCACTCGCACTGGTAGGTGTCCACCACATGCTGCATGTCGGCTTCCAGCTCAGCGGCCAGGCCCAGGGAATCGTTCACCACCACGTCGCGGATGTAGTTGATGCCGCCTTCCAGGTTTTCGCGCCAGACGCTGGTGCGCTGCAGGCGGTCGGCGGTGCGCACATAGAACATCAGGAAGCGGTCCACATACTTGACCAGCGTTTCGGTATCGATATCGCCAGCCAGCAGTTCGGCATGGCGCGGCTTCATGCCGCCATTGCCGCAGACATAAAGGTTCCAGCCCTTTTCGGTGGCGATCACGCCCACGTCCTTGCTCTGTGCTTCCGCACATTCACGCGTGCAGCCGGAGACAGCGAACTTGAGCTTGTGCGGCGAACGCAGGCCCTTGTAGCGGTTCTCGATATCGATCGCGAGGCCGACGGAATCGCCCACGCCATAACGGCACCAGGTCGAACCCACGCAGGACTTCACCGTACGCACGGACTTGCCGTAGGCGTGGCCGGTTTCAAAACCGGCATCGATAAGCTCGCGCCAGATATCCGGCAGCTGGTCGACACGGGCACCGAACAGGTCGACGCGCTGGCCGCCGGTGATCTTGGTGTAGAGGCCGTATTTCTTGGCCACCATGCCCACGGCGATCAGGCCCTCGGGCGTGACCTCGCCACCGGCCATGCGCGGCACCACGGAATAGGTGCCGTCTTTCTGCATGTTCGCCATGTAGTAATCATTGGTGTCCTGCAGGCCGGCATGCTCGTTCTTGAGGATGTAGTCGTTCCAGGTCGACGCCAGTATGGAGGCCGTGGTGGGCTTGCAGATGTCGCAGCCGTCACCCTTGCCATGCTTGGCCAGCATTTCTTCGAAGGACTTGATGCCGCCGACCTTGACCAGGTGGTACATCTCCTGGCGCGAATAGGGGAAGTGTTCGCAAAGATCCTTCTTCACTTCCACGCCGCGCTTGGTGAGTTCGCATTTCAGGATCTGGCCGACCAGGGCGGTACAGCCGCCGCAGCTGGTGGCGGCCTTGGTGGCGCTCTTCACGTCACCGATTTCCAGGGCGCCGGCATCGATGGCCGCGCAGATGTCGGCCTTGCTGACGTTGTTGCAGGAGCAGATCTGCGCCGTCATGGGCAGGGCATCGGCGCCTATGCCCACGGAAGCGGAACCGTCACGCGAGGGCAGGATGAGCGCATCCGGATGCTCCGGCAGCTCCATCCTGTTGAGCATGAACTGCAGCAGGGTGCCGTAGGCGTCCACGTCGCCC
>DASUXS010000285.1:0-10198 GCA_036377855.1 Moraxellaceae bacterium | reverse complement strand
AATAGCCCAGCTTGTCGGCATAGGTCAGGGGGCGTTCTTCCGGCGCCATCAGCAGGGAGCGGGTGGAGGTCTCGTAGTGCTGGAAGAGCTCGAAGATGATCTCGTCCTTGTTGCGGAAGTGGTAGTAGAGGTTGCCCGGGCTGATGCCCAGGGCGGTGGCGATATGGTTGGTGCTGACCTTGCGTTCCCCCTGTTCGTTGAACAGGTCCAGGCTCTTCTGCAGGATCCTGTCGCGGGTCTTCACGGGTTCGGTGCGGGGCTGGCCAGTCATGATGCAGGTCACGGGGGGACGGGTCGGGTTGGTCGGCTTTCGTTGACACTCTAGAGCAAATACTCTAGAAAAGACACCCTAAGAAAGCAGCACTCCACAGGAATCCTATCCGTGCCCCCTCCCCGGGAGGGGGTGCGCCAGTCGAGGTCATCATGGTCGCCAATGTCGTAGAGCTTGCCCAAGCCGATGTCCAGGTCGCAGACCTGCACCGCGTGTTCAAGGCCCAGAAACAGGCCTTCCGCCAGCGCCCCATGCCCAGCGCGGACGAGCGCATCGCCCACCTGGAAAGCTTCCGCCGCGTGCTGGTGAAGTACCAGGACGAGCTGGCCCAGGCCGCCTCCGACGACTTCGGCCACCGCTCCCTGGACGAAACCAAGTTCGCCGAAATCCTGACCACGCTGGAAGGCGCCAAGTACTACAAGAAGAACGTGCGCAAATGGATGCGCCCGGAAAAGCGCCATGTCAGCGCCCTGCAGATGCCGGCCACCGCCCGTGTCTACCACCAGCCCCTGGGCGTGGTGGGCGTGATCGTGCCCTGGAACTATCCCATCTTCCTGGCCACCGGCCCGCTGATGTGCGCCCTGGCCGCCGGCAACCGCGTCATGATCAAGATGTCCGGCTTCACCCCGCGCGTGGGCGAAACCGTGAAGAAGATGCTGGCCGAAGCCTTCAGCGAAGACCATGTCGCCGTCTTCACCGGCCGTGGTGAAATCTCCGAGGAATTCTCCAAGCTGGCCTTCGACCAGCTCACCTTCACCGGCTCCACCAATGTCGGTCGCACGGTGATGGAACAGGCCGCGCGCAACCTGACCCCGGTGCTGCTGGAGCTGGGTGGCAAGTCGCCGGTGGTGGTGCACGAGTCTTATCCCATCGCCGACGCCGCCGAACGCATTTCCTTCGGCAAGTGCTGGAATGCCGGCCAGACCTGCGTGGCCCCGGACTACCTGATGCTGCCGCCGGGCAAGACCCAGCAGTTCGTGGATGCCTTCACCGCCCAGGTGAGCAAGATGTATCCCACCATGCTCAACAATCCGGACTACACCAGCGTCATCAACGACAAGCAGTACAAGCGCGTGCAGGGCTACCTGGACGACGCGCGCGCACAGGGCGCCAAGATCATAGAGATCAATCCGGCCAAGGAATCCTTCAGCAACACCCGCAAGATGCCGCTGACCCTGGTGACGGGCGTGACGCCCGACATGCAGATCATGCAGAACGAAATCTTCGCGCCGGTGCTGGCCGTGATGGAATACAGCACGCTGGATGACGCGCTGCGCTTCATCAACGACCGTCCGCGTCCCCTGGCCCTGTACTACTTCGACTGGAGCAGCAGCCGCGCCGACTATGTCGCCGCCAACACGCACTCCGGCGGCATGTGCATCAATGAAGTGATGAGCCATGTCGGTGTCGACGACCTGCCCTTCGGCGGTGTCGGTGCCTCGGGCATGGGCAAGTACCATGGCCACGAAGGCTTCCTGGCCATGTCCAATGCCAAGGCCATCCTGGAAAAGCCCAAGTTCTACGCACTCAAGTTCTTCCTGCCGCCCTTCAACAAGCCGCTGCACAAGATCGCCAAGAATTACCTGCTGAAATAAGCAGGTGCCGAAAGGGGCGGCCATGCCGCCCCTTTTTGTTTGCGGTGGCACAGCGCCGGCAAACAGCCTGCACGTCGCAATGTGCAGCGCGTAGGGAAACGACAACAAAAAAGCAGAACAGGAGATAGCCATGTCAGCCCTTCCCCTGGATGGTCCCGAGGATGCCTCGCGACGCCAGTTCCTGCGCGTCGGCCTCATGGGCGCACTGGCCTTGTCCGCCGTGTCCACGGTGGCCGTACTCACCGGCTGCAGTACGCCGCCGGCCGCCAAAAGCTTCCGCTTCCTGCGTGATAACGATCTCAAGGTGCTGCGCGCGCTGATCCCCGTGGTGCTGGGCAATGTCTTGCCGGCCGGTGCCGCCGCGGACCAGGCCATGGAAGAGACGCTGCACTCGCTGGACAACCTGATCTTCGGCACCAGCCGCGCCGGCCACAAACAGATCAGCCAGCTCTTCGACCTGCTCGCCATGCCGGCCACGCGTTACACCGTCGTGGGCCTGTCCGATGACTGGGACAAGGCATCGGCCACCGACATCAACAATTTCCTCGTGAGCTGGTCGCACAGCCGCGTGCAGATGCTGCGGGCCGGTTATCTCGGCCTCAGCCAGCTCATCACCATGAGCTGGTATCTGCAGCCGCGCTCCTGGGCGGCTATCGGCTATGTTCCGCCGCGCGTAGTGGCTTGAAGAGCGGCTAGAGGAAAATGACCATGATTGAAGTTCGCGGCATACAGGATTTTTTCGCGGAAGGCGTGCAGGGCGGCTGGAAGGTGCAGAATACCGGCCAGCTCAAGAACAACCAGACGATTGAATGCGATGTCGTCATCGTCGGCACCGGTGCCGGCGGCGGCACCACCGCGGAAATCCTCACCCAGGCCGGCCTGGATGTGGTCTTGATCGAGGAAGGTCCGCTGCGCACCAGCAAGGATTTCCGCATGGAAGAGCGCGAGGCCTATCGCGATCTCTACCAGGAGGGTGCGGGGCGCACCACCAAGGATGGCAGCATGACCATCCTGCAGGGCCGCTCTGTCGGCGGCTCCACGACGGTGAACTGGACCTCCAGTTTCCGCACGCCGCCGCTGACGCTCAAACACTGGGCGGATGTGCACGGTGTGAAAGGCATGGGCGTGGAGGAAATGGCGCCCTGGTTCGAGCAGCGCGAGCAGCGCCTCAATATCGCGCCCTGGCAGGTGCCGGCCAATCCCAACAACCATGTGCTGCAGGCCGGTTGCGAAAAACTGGGCTGGAGCTGGCACACCATTCCGCGCAATGTCACGGGTTGCTGGAACCTGGGTTATTGCGGCATGGGCTGTCCCACCAATGCCAAGCAGTCCATGCTGGTGACCACGATTCCGGAATCACTGAAAAAAGGCGCGCGTCTTTATTACCGCGCGCGTGCTGAAAAGCTGGTGGTGGAAGGCAAGCGCGTCACCGGTGTGTATTGCATAGGCATGCGTGAGGACGGCGTGTTTTCCGCTGGTGTCGCGCTGACGGTGAAGGCGCGTCATGTCGTGGTCGCCGGTGGTGGCATCAACAGCCCGGGCCTGCTGCTGCGCTCCGGCGTGCCGGATCCGCATCGTGTCATCGGCAAGCGCACCTTCCTGCATCCGGTGAACGCGGTGTTCGCGCAGTTCGAAGACAATATCGACCCCTGGTCGGGTGCGCCGCAGTCCATCTACTCCGATCATTTCCAGTGGAAGGATGGCGCCACCGGTCCCATGGGTTTCAAGCTGGAAGCGATTCCCCTGCATCCGGCGCTGACCGCCAGTCTGGCCGGCATACACGGCGCCGAGCATGCCGCCTTCATGGCGCAATACACGCACACCAACGGCCTCATCTCGCTGGCGCGCGACGGCTTCACCGAAGACAGCCCGGGCGGCACCATCAGCCTGCGCGACGAGGGCGTGCCCACCGTGGATTATCCGATGACGGATACGCTGCGCGACGGCCTGCGCCGCGCCTTCCTGGCCATGGCGGAAATCCAGTTCGCCGCCGGCGCCAAGGCGGTCATGCCCAAGCAGCTGGGTGCGAAGTTCTTCAGCTCCTGGAGCGAGTGCAAGACCGCGATCGCGTCCTTCCAGATTGAAAAGTTCCGCACCGGCCTGGGCTCTGCCCATGTCATGGGCGGCTGCAGCATGGGCGAGGATGTGAAGACCTCGGTGGTGAACAGCAGTGGCCGCTTCCACCAGCTGGAAGGCCTGTCCGTGTTCGATGCCTCCATCTTCCCCACCAGCATCGGCGCCAATCCCCAGCTTTCCATCTACGGCGTCACGGCCAAGCTGGCCACGCATCTGGCGAACGAGCTCAAGCCTGTCGGGCCATCGGCCGCGGCGACGGTCTGAGTCGCGCATCCGCGAGTGTGGCGGCAGCGTAAGGCAGGGAAATGCCACCGGATCCCCGGTGGCATTTTTTTTGGGGAAACCCTCCTGCTGGCCTGTGCCGTCTGCGCGGGGCGCCCAGGTGATGCCGGCGCCCCGTCTTCCGTGGCCAGGGACGGGGCTGGCCGGGCTGCTGAAGGCCATGGCGACGATCACACCCTTGGCGGCGTGGAGACTGAACAGGCTTTCCGTTATCCTGCGCCCCATCTCCCGCGCAACTGGAAGCCCTCGCATGAGCCGTACCCGCGTCGTCTATCCCGGCACCTTCGATCCCATCACCAATGGCCACAAAGACCTGATAGAGCGCGCCGCGCGCCTCTTCGACCATGTCATCGTGGCGGTAGCGGCCAGCCAGAAGAAAGGTCCGCTGTTCACGCTGGAAGAGCGTGTCGACCTGTCGCGCTCCGTGCTCTCGCACCTGCCCAATGTCGAGGTGCAGGGCTTCTCCAAGCTGCTTTCCTTCTTCGTGAAGGAGCAGAACGCCAATGTGGTGCTGCGCGGCCTGCGTGCGGTGTCCGACTTTGAATACGAATTCCAGCTCGCCAACATGAACCGCCAGCTCATGCCGGATTTCGAAACCGTTTTCCTGACGCCGGCCGAGCACCTGTCCTTCATCTCCTCCACGCTGGTGCGCGAAATCGCCATCCTGGGCGGTGATGTCAGCAAGTTCGTGCCGCCGCAGGTGGCGGACGCCTTCCGGCAAAAGCTGGGCAAGTAAGGTGGACCATGGCACTCAAGATCACCACTGAGTGCATCAATTGCGATGTCTGCGAGCCCGTCTGCCCCAACCAGGCCATCAGCATGGGGGCGGACATCTATGTCATCGATCCCGCGCGCTGCACGGAATGCGTGGGGCATTTCGACGAACCGCAGTGCGTGAGCATCTGTCCGGTGGA
The DNA here is from genome assembly GCA_036377855.1 of Moraxellaceae bacterium. Classification (GTDB taxonomy): domain Bacteria; phylum Pseudomonadota; class Gammaproteobacteria; order Pseudomonadales; family Moraxellaceae; genus UBA2031. Next base: position 5,060 of record DASUXS010000285.1, on the reverse strand, counting down.
CTGCATCCCCAAGGATGAGGACTGTGTGGAAACGCAGGAGGAGCTGCGGCAGAAATTCCGCGTCCTGACAGGTGCCGCCTGAACACGTTTTCCGCCCATGAAAAAGGCCGCATTCAAGCGGCCTTTTTTATTCCTGCGGGCTTACTGGCCCTGGCTGGAACCGTCGGCGACCTTGGAGTTCTTCCACTCGTCCTGGGTGCCGGTGCAGCCCAGGCAGCGGGTGAAGGTGGCCTTGGCCGGGTTGGCCACCAGCGTCTTGGCGGCTTCGCCGACATTGCCGCCCAGGGCGGAGAAGGGCAGGGTCACCAGGAAGACACCGAGGCCGCCCACGGTGAGCACCAGGCCCATGGGACGGGCGACGACGGCATCACCCAGCATGGCCATGCCGCTGGGGCGTTCGTTGATCTGGTCATCCAGCAGCTGTTCGGCACTGGCCGGAACCGAGGCTGCCAGCATCATGAGGCTCATAAACAGGGCAATGAGGCGGCGCGAAACGGATACCATCATGAATTCCCTCAAGGGCGGCGCCAGGCGCACATTTTTGCAGCGACCGGCGCGAATCTTATAAGTGGTGTTAGAAAGTGGCTACAACAGCCTGATACTTCTGGACTTTATGGACTCTAAACCTGCCATGGCATGAAAGCAAGCCTGCGGCAGTGAATCCCGTCACAGCTCCAGCGTCTGCAGCCAGGTGGCTTTCAGCGCTGGCAGAGGGGGCAGTAGACGGTGCTGCGGCCACCCAGGCGCACTTCCTTCATGGGGCTGGCGCAGCGGCGGCAGGGTTCGCCGGCGCGGCCATAGGCATCCAGCTCCAGCTGGAAATAGCCCGGCTCGCCATGGCCGTTCACGAAGTCGCGCAGGGTGGTGCCGCCGCGCTCTATGGCCCAGGCCAGGATCTGGCGGATCTCGCCGGCCAGGCGGTCGTAGCGGTCGGCACCGATGCGGCCCGCGGCGCGCAGGGGATGGATGCCGGCCCGGTACAAGGCTTCGTTCGCGTAGATATTGCCCACCCCCACCACCACATGGCTGTCCATGATGAAGCTCTTGGCCGGGGCGCTGCGGCCGCGCGAGCGGGCGAAGAGGTGGCGGCCGTCGAAACCGTCCTCGAGCGGCTCCGGGCCCAGCGCTGCCAGCAGGGGATGCTCGGCCGGCGGGGTATCGAACCAGAGGAAGCAGCCGAAGCGGCGCGGGTCATGCAGGCGCAGCAGCCAGCCGGAATCCAGGCTGAGTTCCACATGGTCATGGGGGCGCCGGGGTTCGCCCGGACTGACCAGGCGCAGGCTGCCGGACATGCCGAGATGGACCAGGGCGGTGCCTTTGGCGGCATGGATGAGCAGGTATTTGCCGCGCCGGGTGACGGTCTGGATGCGCTGGCCCTTGAGGGCCTGCAGTTCCGGCGGCACCGGCCACCGCAGGCGTGCGTCGTAGACGGTCACCGCCTTGACGCGATGGCCCTCGAGGGCGGGCAGGATGCCGCGGCGGGTAGTTTCGACTTCAGGAAGTTCAGGCATGGCATCCAGATCGGGGCGGGGGCGCCGGATACAAGGCCGACCCGGTGGGCAGGCACAAAAAAGCCCGAACAGTGTCGGGCTTTTTGCGGCGGCCGATCAATTACTTGATCTTGGCTTCCTTGAAGATCACATGCTGGCGGATCTTGGGATCGAACTTCTTGATCTCCATCTTTTCCGGCATGGTGCGTTTGTTCTTGGTGGTCGTGTAGAAGTAGCCGGTGCCGGCAGTGCTCACGAGGCGGATCTTGTCACGCATGGCGGGGCTCCTTAAACCTTCTGGCCCTGGGCGCGCAGGGTAGCTACAACAGCTTCCACGCCCAGCTTGTCGATGATGCGCATGCCCTTGCTGGACACACGGATACGCACGAAACGCTTCTCGCTTTCCAGCCAGAAACGATGGTAGTGCAGATTCGGCTCGAAACGACGCTTGGTCTTGATGTTCGAGTGGGACACATTGTTACCGACGATGGGACGCTTCCCGGTAACTTGGCAAACCTTGGACATGATGGGCTCCGCGAGAGGCAAACCGCCTCAACTCGGAGGCGCAGGCGCCGGGAATCAGGGCCGGCGCTTTTCAAGGGGTGCGATTTATACCAGAGCGGGACGGGCTCTGCAATCGCTGGCTACCCTGTTTGCCTTGACTTCAAACGGCCGGGGGAAAGACTGGAAGGCCCGTCTCCGGGCGGGGCTGCCACGACAGGAGGCTCCCCCCATGATCCGCTGGCTGATCTTCTCCCTCTTCATGCTCTCCTCCCTGGTCGTGCACTACCGCGGCCGGGTGCGGCTGCCGCTTTGGCGGCAGCTGCCGGGCTCCTCCACCTTCCTGGCCCCTATCAATGTCCTGATGTACGGCTTCTCCCGGGTGCCCAACCAGCCTTATCTGTCGCCCGCCCATTTCCCCGAGCTGGCCGTGCTGGATGCCCACTGGGAGGAGATACGGGCCGAGGCCCTGGCCCTGCGCGAGGCCGGCCGCATCCGCAAGTCCGCCCGCTATGACGACCTGGGCTTCAATTCCTTCTTCAAGACCGGCTGGCGGCGCTTCTATCTCAAGTGGTACGACAAAGCCCATCCCTCGGCCGCCGAGCTTTGCCCGCGCACGACGGAGCTGCTGGCCTCGGTGGGCACGGTCAAGGCTGCCATGTTCGCCGAGCTGCCACCGGGCGCCCGCCTGGTGCGCCATCGCGATCCCTATGCCGGCTCGCTGCGCTACCACCTGGGCCTGGTCACCCCGAATTCGCCCGATTGCTATATAGATGTTGATGGTGAGCGCTATCACTGGCGCGACGGCGAGTCCGTGCTCTTCGACGAAACCTTCCTGCACTACGCCGAGAACACCACGCAGCAAGACCGCATCATCCTGTTCTGCGATGTCGAGCGCCCGCTGCGCTATCGCTGGATGCAGGCCTTCAACCACTGGTTCGGCCGCAAGGTCGTGGCGGCCGCCGCCTCGCCCAATGAAACCGGCGACCGCACCGGCGGCCTCAACCGCGTCTTCGGATTGATCTATCCAATACGTCCCTGGATAAAGCGCTTCAAGGCGGAGCATCGCCGGATTTATTACGTCGCCAAATGGGCGCTGATCCTGGGGCTGTTAGGGTTGATCCTGCTGTGGTGAGCTGCTGACATTCTGCAATTGAAAAGGCCTGCATCAGCAGGCCTTTTTTATGGGTTTGCGGTGGCAGATACCCGCGCCCTGGTGGTGACTGGCCGATTGCCCGTTTCTGCCGTAATGCCCGTAATGGCGTGGCTGCCCGGCACATGCAATGCTTCTGGCCGTTTTGCACGGTCTTCGCCTCGACATGAGGTTCTGTGGGGGTGTCGCAGGGAGACGAATGGATAGGAAATCAATAATGCTTGGGAGGGGGATGTGAACTTTAAGTGTGCCTGCTGCGAAGACGTCATTGAGGGAATTCCCACCTTTGGCTGGGATAAGCCGCTGCATTACTTTGGTGTCCCTAAGGAAAGGCGGGGGGAGGACGTCTTCCTGACCGACGATCTTTGTGTGATTGCAGATCAATGGTTCTTTATAAGAGGGTGCATAGAGATTCCCGTCATCGGGCATGAGGATCCCTTTATATGGGGTGTCTGGGCTTGCGTGAGTGAAGGTGATTTCATGGAGTTCCAGGAAAATCTTGGTGTAAAAGACCGGTCCCATTTCGGCCCTTACCGTGGCGAGCTCTCTGCGCATCTAAAGATGTATCCTGAAACAGAGGACCTGAGGATCAGGATATATGTCCGGAATAACGGTACTCGTCCTCTGATTGAGCTGGAGGAAGACGGTCATCCTCTGGCTGTGGAACAGAAAAACGGAATCAGCCTGGAGCGAGTGGCGGAGATATATGCATGCATGGTTCACAACCAATGTCCGGCGGTGCCGTAAAGGGTTGTCGATTAATCATCAGGCTTGTGGGTGGGAAATAGAAAATATGCGCCATGGGACGCGTTGTCAGATGCTGGACGGCTGGGTGAGATTCTTGTGTGCCTTGATGGCACTGCTGCTATGCGGCTATGCCAGTGGTGAGGGTGCTGTGCTGGTGATTGAGCCGCCAGTGGGTGGCGTGATGTCCGAGGGTGTGCTGCAGGAGGCTGTCGGCATCGAGACGCTGGGTGGTGTTGTCGCTCCCATCTTGCAAAAGGGCTGCAAGCTTCCTTGCTCCCAGCGTAAGACGTTCAGTACCGCTGAAGACAATCAAGACCAGATAACGCTTGCTGTTTTCCGGGGGAATTCGGTCTATTCCCGGGAGGCTCGCAGCTTGGGGATTTTCAGGATCGGGGGAATTTCCCCGATGCCCAGGGGAAAGACCACTATCCAGGTGGAATTCGTTGCTGATAAAAACGGTATCAGCCTCAGCGCCACAGACGGCAACGGGAAGTCCCGCCTGGTATTGACCAGGACGGTCCGCTAGAAAAATCCTGAAGCAGATTCACGGGCCATGTTGTCTCCCTTGAGGCGCTGCTACATTTTGCGCGTTTTGCAAGGAGGGCTGGATGGGCTCCAGCTCCCTTGCTGATTAGAGGGAGTGCTGAAGGATGGTTGATTACAACTTCGACTTTCTACCCAGGGAATCAGCGCGGGGGAAACCATTTATATACGGGGGAGGCAATAATGGTGGCGATTTCAGTGTTGGCCCGCAGGATAGTGTTGGGCTTGGTGATGACGAGCCTTGCGCTGCCATGCGTTGCGCAAACGCCGAGTATGGATCGCCTGTTCGAGGTACCCGGAAGCATGTATCCCGAGGTCATGATGCGATGGACGCTGCCGGGCGGCTGTTTTTATTACCGGACGATGCGCGCAGATTTTGTTGAGGATTTATACCGCTACAAGCAAATCTACCAGTGGTCGGGGGAGTGCAGTGAAGGCGAGCCGGCCCAGGGTCATGGGGAACTGTTGGGGTTGTCCGTGAATTTTCGCGGTGAATACATTCCGGATGAAAAGCCCTCTGCAGGTAATATGGTGAATGGGCGCTGGGATGGCGTCGTCCACAAGGGCCGCGACTCCTACACGTATCGCAATGGCTGCATTTCTGAATATCCCTGCCGGAACTTGTT
>DASUXS010000284.1:0-4932 GCA_036377855.1 Moraxellaceae bacterium | reverse complement strand
CGTTTTGTCCACATCATTCATGGCGCATTTCATATAGGCAGAAAAATCCGCCTTCAGCGCACTACGGGAGGTGTACCTGCCACCGGCTGGCGTCGATAGCCTCTGGGCACACATCGGATCGGCAGAGCTTTCCACCCGGGCCATGCACTCAGCCTCGGTGCCATAGCCGTTGGCCGTATCCTGGCCGTTGACCCTGCATATCTCCACGATGGCACCCTTGAAAGTCGCACGGGCCTCCGCGAAGTCGACGGGATTGCTGTCCACCCTGTCCAGAAGCGTCTTGATGCTGGTAGCGCCGGCAGCAGAGACAGCGTTCTGCTGGTAGAAGAAATAGCCAGCACCAAAGAGGACCAGCAGAACAACAATGGCTTTCATGCAACAGGCTCCTTTTTCCCGGAAGGGACTGCAGGCGGAAGACGGCCCTGCAGGCCCTGATTCGGGGCACACCCTATACATACGGAAATGCGGCGTCCATGGCCCTGCAGGACACTAAGTAATCACCGCAAGCCTGCCGGCAAGGGAATAAAAAAAGCCCGCTGACGCGGGCCTTTTCTCAATCGCGACACTCAGGCCACCGCCCCGCTCTTGCGCAGGCTGCCGATCTGGTCGGCGTCATAGCCCAGCGCCTTCAGCACCTCGTCCGTATGCGAACCGATCTCGGTACCTATGAAACGGAAAGTCGCCGGTGTTTTGGAGAACTTGATGGCGGAGCCCAGCTGGCGCTGCGTGCTGCCATCAGGACGCGGCACTTCCACGATGAGGTCGCGGGCCTGTATATGCGGATGCTCGCAGGCCTCGGCAAAGCTGAGGACGGGTTCGGTGCAGGAATCGATGGCCAGGAAGACCTGCGACCATTCGGCATAGGTCTTCTTCTTCATCTCTTTGCTGATCTCGGCCTTGAGCGCGGCCACGGCATCGGGGTTGCCCATCACCATGCCCTGCGGCGCCAGTTCCGGACGGCCGATGGCCGTGCAGAACTGCATGAAGAACTGCGGCTCGAGTCCACCCACGGAGAAATGGCGGCCGTCGCTGGTTTCGTAGCAGTCGTAGAAGGAACCGCCATTGAGCTGCGTGCCTTCGCGTTCCGGCTGGATATCGGCCACCAGCGCGGGCGGCGCGGTCAGCGCATGCAGGGTGAAGGCGGCATCGGTCATGGAGACGTCGACAAACTGGCCTTCGCCGGTCTGCGCGCGGTGGATGACGGCGGCCAGTATGCCCATCACGGCATGGCAGGAGCCGCCGGCAACGTCGGCGATCTGCACATTCACCGGTGCCGGGCCGGAAGCCTTGCGGCCGTTGTAGCCCAGCACGCCGGCGATGGCGAGGTAGTTCATGTCGTGGCCGGCGCGGTCCTTGTAGGGGCCGGTCTGGCCATAGCCGGTGATGGCGCAGTAAATGAGCTTGGGATTGATGGCCTTGAGGGCTTCATAACCCACGCCCAGGCGATCCATCACGCCGGGGCGGAACTGCTCGACCACGATGTCGTAGTCCTTCACCAGCTGCTTGATGAGCTCCACGCCCTCGGGCTTTTTCAGGTCCACGGCGATGCCGCGCTTGCTGCGATTGAGGAAGGCATGGTTCACGGACACGCCGGCATCATGCGGCGGCAGGATGCGCACCATGTCCGGCCGGGTCGGCGATTCCACGCGCAGCACCTCCGCCCCCATGTCGGCCAGCAGCATGGTGCCAAAGGGCCCGGGCAGCAGGCCGGAGAAATCGAGCACCTTGAGGGAGGACAGCGGACCGGACATGACAACTCCTGCAAATCGACAACGGAATGACTGAGAGGTCGCAAGCATACCCCGCCCGCCTCCCAAACCAATGACGGCAGCCGCCAAAAACATTGACGAATCCGCTCAGGCGCCCTGACCAGCGTCTCCCATTGCACGCGCCCGGAGGCTGGGGCTAGTATTCGGCCACCCTGCGGCAAGTGCTTGGCCGCATTGGTTTTTTGAGGAAGCAATACGGCGGCTGCAAGACCGCCCCGGCAAGGACACGTCGCCCCGGAGCGCCGCTCCGTGAACCCGAGAACCCCATGCCTGCTTTTCTGCCCGGCCCTTTGATTGCCCTGCTCTTCGTGATCCCGCTGGCGCTCAACACCATGCTGTTCGCCAGCCTGATCATCCTGTTCATGCCGCTGCGCTTCCTCATGCCCACCACCGGCCTGCGTCGCGCCGTCACCGCCCTGCTCATCCGTTTCGCCGACACCTGGTGCGCGGTCAACAACCATCTGCTGATCCCGCTGCTGCCGCGTATCGAATGGGATGTGGAACTGCCGCAGGGGCTGAGCAAAAAGAACTGGTATTTCGTGATCGCCAACCACCAGAGCTGGGTGGACATCATGGTGCTTTTCCATATCTTTGGCGGCCGCATTCCCGTCCTCAAATACTTCCTCAAGCAGGAACTGATCTGGATTCCTTTCATGGGCCTGGGCATGTACGCCCTGGATTTCCCCTTCATGAAACGCTACAGCCGGGAAACCCTGGAAAAGCATCCAGAACTCAAGGGCCGCGACATAGAAACGACAAGACGCTCCTGCGAGAAATTCCGTCAGACGCCGGTGTCGGTGATGAACTTCCTGGAAGGCACGCGCATCACGCCGCAAAAACATGCGCAGCAGCAGTCGCCCTACCGCCACCTGCTCAAGCCCAAGGCCGGCGGCATGGCCTTCACGCTGTCGGCGCTGGGCGACCGCATGGAAGTGCTGCTGGACACCACCATCGTCTATCCGGACGGCATCCCCACCTTCGGGGATTTCGCCAGCGGCCGCCTGCGCCATATCGTCGTGCGCGTACAGGCAAGGCCACTGCCGCCCAAGGCCTTCACCCACGATTATGAAAACGACGCCGCCTTCCGCCAGGAATTCCAGGACTGGGCGGCGGCGCTCTGGACAGAAAAAGACCGGGACATAGACCGCCTGCTGGCGGCAGCCCGCAGCAAGAAGGGGACGCAATAAATGCTGGCCAAGTTTTTCCGCAGCATTCCGAAATGGCAGAGCCCCAAGGCGCAGAAGCGCATAGAGGCGCTGCCCGAACTCAAGCCGGAAAATGAAAAAGACCTGTGGGTGCTGCTCAAGCTCGCGCGCGAAGACAGCGAGCCGGCGGTGCGCCGCGAAGCCGTGAAATTCCTGCATGACCTGGACACCATCAGCCAGATCCAGAAACGCGACCTGGAAGCCTCGGTACGCGATTCCGCCACACAGCGCCTGCACGACCTGCTGGCCGGCAGCAGCACGCCGCCCCTGCCCTTGCCGCTGCGCCTGCAGCATCTGTCGCGCATCAGCAATCCGCCGACGCTGATACACCTGATACGCGATGCCGACGTGATGGACATACGCCTGGCCGCCATCAACCAGCTCAGCGATGAAATCTACCTGGACGACATCGCGCGCAATTCCAGCATCGCCCGCCTGCGCCTGGCCGCGGCCGAACGCATCAGCACGCCGGCCCTGCTGGAAGCCCTGGCCGAGGTGTCGCGGCAGAAGGACAAGAACGTCTACAAGGCCATACGCGCCCGCCTCGACAGCCGCTCCGACCAGGAAAAGCAGCAGCGCGAGCTGCGCGAAAAACGCGAAGCGCTGTGCGGCAATATGGAAGCCCATGCCCGCGCCGTGCTGAATCCCCTCTATGCCGCCAAGGCGGAAAGCCTGCGCCAGCAATGGCAGGACCTGCAGGGCGATGACGACGCCGGCCTTACCGAGCGTTTTGAAACCGCTTTCGCCACGGCCTGGAAACAGGTCAGCGAAGTCGCCGCCGCGGAACAGCGCGCCGCTGACGAGGCGCAGGCCCGTGAAGAAATGCGGCAGTGCGTGGTGACACTGGAAACCACGCTGGGCGAATACCAGGGCCAGGCCGATTTCGACCTGCCTTCTCTGTCCGCCCTGCGCAAGACGCAACGCCTGCGCTGGGAGCTGGCCACGCAGCTGCAAACCGCGCCGCAGGACCTGGCCCAGCGCTACACCCAGGCCGGCAACCGCCTCAACCTGCTCGAAGCCCTGCTGTTGCAGTGGCAGCACGACAGCCTGATGGTGGAAGGCACGCTGGCGCGCCTGAACATCGCGGAAGAGGAAGAAAAGCAGCAGTCGCTGCAGGCCCTGCACGATGTGCGCCGCAGCTACCAGGACAACTACAAGGGACTGGCCCTGCCCGCCCTGCTGGCCGATATCCCCGGCCTGCCGGTGGCCACACCGGCTGCCACGCCAGAAAAAGCTGACAAGAGTGCAGCACAGGCCCAGCTCAAGTCGCTGCTGGAAGCCGTGGCCGGATTCGTGGAAGCCGGCAACAGCCGCGATGCCGCCAGGAAACTGCGCAAGGCGCAGGAGCTGGCGCGCGACCAGCATCTGCATGACAGCCATCTGGCCGAACTCGGCGAGCGTGTACGTGAACTGAAAAGCTGGGCCGGCTTTGCCGTGCAGCCCAAGAAGGAAGAACTGATCGCAAAAATGCAGGCGCTGTCCGCGCATGAGATGGATGCGGACGACAAGGCCGATGCCATCCATGCCCTGCAGGAAGAATGGAAAGCCCTGGGTGTCGCCGATGCCGCTGTCGAACAGCCTTTATGGGAACAGTTCAAGGCCGCCGGCGACCTGGCCTTCGAACCCTGCCGCCGGCATTTCGCCGCGCAGCGCGAACTGCGCCAGCAGAACCTGGAAAAACGCATCGCGCTCTGCGAGCAGCTGGAAAGCTGGAAGAACGGCCTGCCGCGCAAGCCCGAGGGCGACGCCATAGACACAGTGGCCATGGACTGGAAACAGCTGGATACCTTCATGCAGACCGCGCGCCGCGAATGGCAGGGCTACCAGCCCAGCGACCGCCAGAAAACCCAGCCGGTGCAGGAGCGTTTCAATGCCGTCCTGAATGCTCTGGAGGCCCTGCGCCGTGAGCACCAGCAGCAATGCGAAGCCCAGAAGCGTGAACTGATTGCCAGCATGGC
>DASUXS010000283.1:0-11108 GCA_036377855.1 Moraxellaceae bacterium | reverse complement strand
ACTGTCCGGCAGCTTGCTGCCGGTATAGGGCGGCCACTCCAGCGTCAGCAGCACGGCAGCATCCCGCTCGGCCGCGAAGGCCGTCAGGGGTCCTGTCATGCAGATAAGCAGCAGTGTCTGCAGCCATCCTTTGCTGTGACGCATCACCAAGCTCCCGGGGAGATGCCAGGGGCCGGTCGTTATTGTTTTTCAGGGAATCCGGCCCAGCCCTAAGCGATAGCACATAGGACCGGGCCCTGCAGGTCTATTTCGACGATAAATGCGCGGCTCATCCTGCTTTGCCTGCCACTCGTCGCGACCGCTGCTTTATTCGGCAGGACTCAGCGCCAGTCACCGCGCAATTCGCGCACAAGGGCTTCGAGATGTTCCGGCGTGGCCTGTTGCGGCGGTACCGCTTCGCCCACGCTGACCGCCACATGCGAACCCAGGCGGCGCGGGAATTTGGTGAAGGCGGGGCCGCCCTTGCGACTGGAGAAGCTGCCCCAGAGCCCCTGCAGCGCCATGGGGATGACGGGCACCGGGGTTCTTTCCACGATGCGCTGTATGCCGTTGCGGAAAGGATGGATCTCGCCGTCGTCGGTGATGCGGCCTTCCGGGAAGATGCAGACCATTTCACCGGCTTCCAGCGCCGCGGCGATATCGTCATAGGCCTTTTCCAGCAGTACCGGATCCACCTTGTGCGGCGCGATGGGAATGGCGCGTGCGGTGCGGAAGATGAAGTTCAGCAGCGGGTTCTTGAAGATGTTGTGGTCCATCACGAAACGCGGCGGGCGGCGTATGGCGGTGGCCAGGATGAGGGCATCGAAGAAGCTGACATGGTTGCAGACCAGCACGCAGGCGCCTTCCTCGGGAATACGCTCCACTTGTTTGCGCTCTACGCGGTAGAAGGCGCTCATGAACATCCAGACCAGGAAACGCATCAGGAATTCAGGCACTAGGGTGAAGATGTACAGCGACACGATGGCGGAGAGGATGGCGGTCAGCGCCAGCAGCTCGGGCAGGCTGACGCCGGCCTTGAGCAGGGCGACCGTCAACAGCGAGGCCACCACCATGAACAGCGCATTCAGGATGTTGTTGCCGGCGATGACACGGGCGCGGTGGCTGGGTTCGGAACGGGCCTGCACCAGGGCGTAGAGCGGCACGATATAGAAGCCCGAGAAAATGCCCAGGCCGACAAAGTCGATGAGCACGCGGGTATTGCCGGGCACCGCCAGGAATTCCCCGAGCGTGCCGGCCAGGGCGGTCACTGGCGGATGGTGCAGGGTGGCCAGCCAGATATCGATGCCGAAGGCGGTGAGGCCGATGGCGCCAAAGGGCACCAGGCCCAGTTCCACCTTCTTGCCCGACAGCTTTTCGCAAAGCAGGGAGCCCACGCCTATACCTACCGACATGACGGTCAGCAGCAGGATGACGGCGAATTCATTGCCGCCCAGCACGTCCTTGGTCAGCGCCGGGATGTTGGACTGCAGGGTGACGCCGTAGAACCAGAACCAGGAAATGCCCAGCACCGACAGGAAGACGGTACGGTTTTCGCGGATGAAGCCGATATTGCGCCAGGTTTCCGTCACCGGATTCCAGTTCACCTTCAGGTTGGCGGCGGCGGCCCCGGTACGCGGGATGAAGAAGGCGGACAGCAGGCCCAGCACGGCCACGCCGACAATGGCGATGCTCACGGCATGGATGCCGGCATTGGGCATGGCGATGAGGAAGCCGCCGAGGATGGAGCCGGACAGGATGGCCAGCGAGGTCCCGGTTTCGACCAGGGCATTGCCGCCCACCAGCTCTTCCTGGCGCAGGGTCTGCGGCAGGATGGCGTATTTGATGGGGCCGAAGAGCGTGGAGTGCACGCCCATGAGGAAGAGGGCGCTGATGAGGGCGGCCAGGTTGTCGTTAAAGAAGCCGAAACAGGCCAGCAGCATGATGCCGACTTCCAGCGCCTTGATGAAACGTATCAGCAGCGCCTTGTCATAGCGGTCGGCCAGCTGGCCGGCAGTGGCCGAGAACAGGAAGAAAGGCAGGATGAAAAGGGCCTGGCAAAGCGGGGCGCGGATTTCCACCGGCAGGCTGCTGATGCTGACGGCCTTGTAGGTGAGCAGGATGATCAGGCCCTGCTTGAAGACATTGTCGTTGAAGGCGCCCAGGTACTGGGTGATGAAGAAGGGCAGGAAACGACGCGTCTTGAGAAGGCTGAACTGGTTGCTCATGCACATTCCTTGCTTTGATGAGGCAATGATGAAGGCGGCGGCTGGGTGCTCCGGTGCGCCGGGCAAGCTTATCGGATGCCGGCCCGCTCTCGCCAGCCGGCCGCAGCTGCAGGGCGGTGGTGGCGGGCGTGGCCGGGGTCAAGCCTGTCAACCATATGACAACAGCGGCGTTGCCCGGCTTGCAGGGAAAGCCGCTATGATGCGGGGCTGATGATCCGGCCGGCGGCAGGCAACCACCAGGGCAGTAAAACAAGCTTTAACAAGGTCAGAAAAAGGGCAGCCGGATGAGAGCAGGGGTGACAGGCAGGACCAGGGTGGGGAGGTATGCGTTTGCGCTCGTCCTCCTGCTGCTGCCGGCCCGCCTGCTGGCTGCCGATGTGGTCATCCTGGTGCAGGGCGTGTCCAGCGAACTGCGCGACAACATCCTTTCCTATGTCGGCAAGGTCAGCGAAGAAGACCTGGCCAGCTGGCGCAACACCCGCGTCCGCCTCAACGACAACCTGCGCGAAGCCATGCAGTCCCTGGGCTATTACAGTGCCGATTACGACATCGAGCGCGCCGACAAGGGCATCACCATCACGGTGGATCCCGGCGCGCCGGTGAAAGTGCGTTCCCTGCGCCTGGTCTTCCAGGGCGAGGCCGGCAACGACATCGCCTTCACCGCCCTGCGCGAACACCTGGCCCTGCATGAAGGCGATGTCTTCCACCACGGCAAGTACGAAACCCTGAAGAACAGCCTGCAGTCCCTGGCCACCGAGCATGGCTATTTCGATGCGGAATGGGTGCAGCACGACGTCAACCTCGATCCGGTCGCCCATACCGCCGACATCGTGCTGGTCTATGACAGCGGGCCGCGCTACCGCTTCGGCCCGGTGCGCTTCCTGGACAAGAGCGGGCAGCCGCAGACCATCGTCGAGCCCCAGCTCATGCAGCGCTTCCTGAACTTCCAGGAAGGCCAGCCCTACGAGGCTGACCGCGTCATCAAGTTCAACCGCACCCTGCTCAATTCCCGCTACTTCAGCGATGTGCGCGTGCATGTGCAGCGCGACAAGGCGCAAGGGCAGGAAGTGCCCATCGAGGTCGTGGTGGCGGCCGACAAGCCCAATAACGTCGACTTCGGCGTGGGCTATTCCACCGACATCAAGGCGCGTATCAGCACGAAGTGGCAGCGCCCGCTGATCAATGACAGCGGCCACGGCGTCGAAGCCAACGCCGAGCTGTCGCCAGTGCGTTCCACCTTCGATGCCAAGTACAACATCCCCCTGACCCATCCCCTGGAAGACATCCTGCAATATTTCTACGGCGTGAAGCGCGAAGAGGTGGAGGAGGTGGTCAACTGGAACACCGTGCTGGGGGTGCAGCGCCTGATCAAGCACGAGAACGGCTGGCAGCGCACCTACTCCCTGCGCTGGAACCGCGACACCACGGAAGTGCCGGGCGAGCGTGCCGACAAGACCGACCTGGTGCTGCCCGGCATCAGCTTCGACCGTACCCGCATCAAGGGCGGACTGGATCCCTACTGGGGCGACCGCCAGTTCTACCAGGCCGAAGTGGCGTCCAAGGACGTGCTGTCCGACGCCAGCCTGATTTCCCTGCGCGCCGGCATACGTTTCATGCGCACCTTCTTCGACAAGCACCAGTTCCTGCTGCGCGGCGACGCCGGCACCATACTCACCGGCGACTTCGACGCCGTGCCGCAGTCCATGCGCTTCTTCGCCGGCGGCGACCAGAGCGTGCGTGGCTATGGCTACAAATCCATTTCCCCGCGTGACGAGAACGGCGTTGCCGTGGGCGCACGCAACCTGCTTACCGGCACCCTGGAATACGACTACGAGTTCATCCCGAAATGGCGTACCGCCATCTTTACGGACGCCGGCGACGCCTTCGACGTGCTGGGCGAGGAGCCCATGAAGATAGGCTCGGGCGTGGGCATACGCTGGGTGTCGCCGGTGGGTCCCATACGCCTGGACTTTGCCTGGGCGGTGTCGGAACCTGACAAGCCTTTCCGCATCCACTTTTCCATGGGGCCCAATCTCTGATGTGGCGCCATCATGCCCTGCGCATTGGTCGAGGCTTCTGGCGTGGCCTGCTCTGGCTGGGCCTGCTGCTGCTCGTCATCCTGGTGCCCACGCTGGTGATGCTGGGCAGCGAGGGCGGCAGCCGCTGGCTGCTGGAGCGCGGCCTGGGCATGCAGCGCGCCATCAGCGCCAGCTACCAGAGCGGCAGCCTGCTGTCCGGGCTGGAGCTGCGCGATGTGCATTTCCAGAACAGCAAGTTCGACCTGCGTGTGCGCCATATGCTGGCGCGCTGGTCCTTGCTGCAGCTTTTCTTGGGTAGCGTGGACCTCAAGACCCTGCAGGCCGAGGGCGTCAGCCTGCGCCTGCTGAGCCCGCCCACCGGCAAGCCCACCCAGCTGCCAATATTGGTGCTACCAATTCGCCTGCATATCCAGGATGTGCAGCTGCGCGACATGCAGCTCTTCACCTACCAGGCCGTGCGCCCCCTGACCCTGGAGGAGCTGCGCCTGGCCGGCCGCTGGCAGGGCTACCGGCTGCGCCTGGCACGTCTCAGCGCCCGCCAGGAAAAGCTGGGCGATCTGGGCCTGAGTGGTCGCATCAGTCTGCGCGGCGGCTATCCCCTGGAGCTGCAGGGCAAGTTCGACTACCTGGCCTTCCGGCAGCAGGGCTGGCAGCCGCTGCAGCTCAAGCTCACCCGCGAACTGGCGGACCTGGAGCTGGCCTTGCAATCACAGGGGCCGCTGACCGGCCAAGGCGTGGCGCGTATCAAGCCGCTGGAACCGGCCTTGCCCTATAGCGTGAATGTGGAGTGGCAGCCGGTGCAGCTGCCCTGGTGGCCGCAGCAGCAACTGGCCAGCAAAGGCGGGCAGGTGCAGGCCGATGGCGACAAGACCGGGCTGCGCAGCGTCGGCCAAGCCCAGCTCAGCGGTCGCCAGCTGCCGGCGGGGGATTATGCCTGGAAGGGTAAGACCAATTGGCATTCAGCGGATTTTGAATCCTTTGATTTCAAAGGCTTGCTGGGCAAAGTTAAAGCCAACGGACATGTGGGCTGGCAGGGCGGCTTCGACTGGAAGCTGAAGGCCGACTTCCAGCAGCTGGACTTGGCCCGGCAATGGCCTGTGCCGCGTATCGCCGTTCCCGTCATGACCGGCAAACTGGAATCCGATGGTCGGACCAGTTCCAGCGGCTCTGGCGTGAAGGCCGTCCTGCGTCTGGCCAATGGCGAATCCTGGGATCTGCAGGAGAAGGGCAGGTCCTGGTTGTGGGACATCCACCAGCCGCAGGAAGTGAAGCTGCAGTGGAGGCAGGTGCGGCGCGTCCTGCCCGGCCTGCAGTCCCTGTCCAGCACCGAGGGCGAGCTGGAGTTCCGGGGCGACATCAGCGACTACAGCCTGTTGCTGGAGACCGGCCTGGAAAGCCCGCGCCTGCCGGCCGGGCAATGGTCGGCTGAGCTGTCCGGGGCGGACCGGCATGTGAACGTGGAGCGCCTGGATTATCAGGGTGAGGCTGGCGAGCTGGGCTTTGGCGGCGAAGTCGATTTTGGTCCGACCATTTCATGGCAGGGGGCCTTGGTACTGAGTGATTTCTCGACAGGCTGGCTGTTGCCAGATTGGTCTGGCCAATTCACGGGGCATCTGGCCGGTGCCGGGGAATGGGGCAATGGCAGGCGCGATGTCCGTATCCAGGACAGCTATGTCACTGGCCAGCTGCGCGACAAGCCGCTGCTGCTGGACGGTCCGGTCAGCGTGTCGCTGCCGCCTGCCGCTGGCTGGCCACAGGCCCAGACGCCGGGCCTGCGCCTGGTCTGGGGTGCCGACCAGGTCGACCTGAAGGGGGGGGTGCAGGCGGGGGTCTGGGATCTGCAGGCCGGGCTGCAACTGGGCGACCTAGCCCAGTTCGAGCCGCGTCTTCAGGGGGCCTTGAACGGCGCCATCAAGGTGACGGGGGCAGAGCGCCAGCCCGACATCGATGCCGACCTGCAGGCCAGCAAGGCCGGCGTCGCCGCCCTGCGCCTGCGCGATGCCAGCTTGCAACTGCGCCTGCGGCAGCTGGGGCAGGCCGACAGCACGGCCGCCTTCCTGGTGGATGGTGTGACCAATTCCGAGGGGCGCGACCTGGGGCAGCTGGCCCTGGAGTTCAGCGGCCGCCAGGACGACCACCGCCTGCAATGGCAGGCCGGTGGTGACCGTATCCACGGCCAGGGCAGCGTGGAAGGGGCTTTTGATCCGTCCACCCTGAGCTGGAAGGGCCGCATGGAGACCGGCCAGGTCAGCCTGCCGGAAATGGACTGGCTGCTGTCCGAGGCCACCGCGCTGGAATGGGATGGCCAGGAAAAACAACTGCTGCTGGCGGAGCATTGCTGGATCAGCCTGGAGGCCAGGCTCTGCAGCGATGGCGATATCCAGGTCGGCCCGGTGGGGGCTTTCCACCTGGCCCTGACCGGCTTGCAGGCGGAGCGCCTGGCCCAGGTGCTGCCCGAGGGCCTGCTGCTGACGGGCGCCATCAGCGGCCGCGCCGACGGTGGCTGGGAACGCGGCCAGCGGCCGCAGGCCACGGCGGAACTTAAAGCGGAGGGCGGCAAGGTGGAGCTGGCCCGTGACGAGCCGCAGCCACCGCTGGAGCTGCCCTATGAAAAGGTGGCGCTCAGCCTGAAGGCGGATGCGCAATCGCTGGGCCTGCGTTTCGACCTGCTGTCACAGTCCCTGGGTCAGGGCCATATCGAAGCCGGCCTGGATCCCTATGCCGAACACCGGACCATGGCCGGCACCCTGGCGCTGCAGGGCCTGCGTCTCGACGTCTTCCAGCCTTTCTTCCCGGCGCTGGCCACCCTCGCGGGTTCCGTCTCGGCGGACGGCCGCCTGCAGGGCACGCTGGAAAAACCGGAGTTCTGGGGCAATGTGCAGCTGGCCCGGGGCGAGCTGGGCCTGCACCGGCTGCCGGTCAACCTGCATGACGTGACCGCGCGCATAGACGTTAAAGGCAATGCCGCCGACATCAGCGGTGCCATGAAAAGCGGGCAGGGCACGGCCACCGTGGCCGGCAAGGCCGACTGGGCCACGGAAAAGCCCACCCTGGACCTGGCCATCAAGGGCGAGCGTTTCGAGCTGAAGCAGGAGCCGCAGCTGCTGGCGGAAATCAATCCGGACCTGCGCCTGCAGGTGGAGCCCGGCCAGGTCGACATCAACGGCCAGATCGTGGTGCCCACCGGCCGCCTCAACCTCAAGCCGCTGACGGACAAGGCGGTGCCCTTGTCCTCGGATGTGCGCATCGTCAGCACGGCGGAAGGTGATCGTGCCCAGGTGGCGGCGGCCATGGCCAACTGGTTGATCAATGCCGACATCCTGGTGCGCCTGGGCGACGACGTTTTCTTCCATGGCTATGGCGTCAACGGCCGCCTGCTCGGCGCCCTGCGCCTGCGCCAGCAGGGGCGCAAGGGGCTGGAGGCCAATGGCGAGGTGGAGCTGGACAAGGAC
Source organism: Moraxellaceae bacterium (assembly GCA_036377855.1). Classification (GTDB taxonomy): domain Bacteria; phylum Pseudomonadota; class Gammaproteobacteria; order Pseudomonadales; family Moraxellaceae; genus UBA2031. Next base: position 3,413 of record DASUXS010000283.1, on the reverse strand, counting down.
TCGCGCTACGACGCCTACGGCCAGCGCCTGCAGATCCGCCGCGGCCGCCTGATTTTCGCCGGCAACCTCACCCAGCCCGGCCTGGATGTGGAAGCCGTGCGCGAAGTCGACAGCAAGGTGGTGGGCGTGCGCGTGGAGGGGCGGGCGAATACGCCGGAAGTGTCCTTCTTCTCGGATGACGGCGGCCTGTCGCAGGAAGAAATCCTCTCCTACCTGGTGCTGGGGCGTCCGCTGGACACCTCCTCCGGCAAGGAAGGCCCCAACCTCTCCGCCGCGGCCGCCGCCATCAAGCTGGGGGCCACCGGTGGCGCCGGGCTGACCAGTCAGCTGGGCGACAGCCTGGGCATCACCGATCTCTCGGTGGACGCGGAAGGCAGTGGCGACGACACCCAGTTCACCGTCTCCGGCTATCTCAGTCCCAAGCTCTACCTGCGCTATGGCGTGGGCATCTTCACGCCGGTGAACACCGCCACCATCCGCTACAAGATCAACTCCAAGATCTATCTCGAAGCCGTGTCCTCGCTGGATAGCGCCATCGACATCTTCTACAACCTCAAGTTCTGAGTCCTGGCTTGGCGCCTATGCGGCGCCCCGGTATAGTCGCTTCCCTCTCGTTGCGTTATCCGCCTTCGGAGCCGGCTTTTCCTGAGCCGGCCGGCCGGTTGATCAGGCAAGTCTGCCCGTCACCGGAAGGTAAAACTCCGTGGCACCGCAATCTCGATGACATGTGGCCACTCGTTGCGGCCACCACTGCTGAAGGATGGAAACATGCCTGCAATCACCCTCCCGGACGGGTCTGTCCGCTCTTTCGATCATTCCGTTTCCGTGGCTGAAGTCGCCGCCTCCATAGGCGCCGGCCTAGCCAAGGCCACCGTCGCCGGCAAGGTCAACGGCCGTCTTGTCGACGCCAGCGATCTCATCACGGAAGACGCTGCCCTGCAGATCATCACCCCCAAGGACGAGGAGGGCGTGGAAATCATCCGCCACTCCTGCGCGCACCTGGTGGGACATGCCGTGAAGCAGCTCTATCCCGCGGCCAAGATGGTCATCGGTCCGGTGATTGCCGAAGGTTTCTATTACGACATCTGGTATGAACGCCCCTTCACGCCGGAAGACATGGCGGCCATCGAAAAGCGCATGGTCCAGCTCATAGACACCGAATACGACGTCATCAAGAAAGTGACGCCGCGCGATGAAGTCATCGCCGTGTTCAAGGCGCGTGGCGAGGATTACAAGCTGCGTCTCGTGGAAGACATGCCCGATGAAAAGGCCATGGGTCTCTACTACCACGAGGAATACGTGGACATGTGCCGTGGTCCCCACGTGCCCAACACGCGTTTCCTCAAGGCCTTCAAGCTGACCAAGATTTCCGGTGCCTACTGGCGCGGCGACTCCAAGAACGAGCAGTTGCAGCGTATCTACGGCACCGCCTGGGCTGACAAGAAGCAGCTGGCCGCCTATGTGCAGCGCATCGAAGAGGCGGAAAAGCGCGACCACCGCCGCATCGGCAAGCAGCTGGACCTCTTCCATCTGCAGGAAGAGGCGCCGGGCATGGTGTTCTGGCACCCCAATGGCTGGACCGTCTACCAGGTGCTGGAGCAGTACATGCGCCAGACCCAGCATGCCAACGGCTATGTGGAAGTGCGTACGCCGCAGGTGGTGGACCGCGTGCTCTGGGAGAAGTCCGGGCACTGGTCCAACTATGCCGAGAACATGTTCACCACGGCCTCGGAATCCCGCGACTACGCGGTCAAGCCCATGAACTGCCCCTGCCATGTGCAGATCTTCAACCAGGGCCTGAAGAGCTACCGCGACCTGCCGCTGCGCCTGGCCGAGTTCGGTGCCTGCCACCGCAACGAGCCCTCCGGGGCCCTGCACGGCATCATGCGCGTGCGCGGCTTCACCCAGGATGACGCCCATATCTTCTGTACCGAAGAGCAGGTCAGCCAGGAAGCGGCCGACTTCATCAAGCTGACCCTCAAGGTCTATGCCGACTTCGGCTTCACCGACATCGCCATGAAGCTGTCCACCCGCCCGGCCAAGCGCGTGGGTTCGGACGAGCTCTGGGACCGCGCCGAGGGCGCGCTGGCCGCGGCCCTGGACGATTCCGGCCTGGCCTGGGAGTACCAGCCGGGCGAGGGCGCCTTCTACGGCCCCAAGATCGAGTTCACCCTCAAGGACTGCCTGGGCCGCAACTGGCAGTGCGGCACCCTGCAGTACGACCCCAACCTGCCGGAGCGCCTGGACGCCAGCTATATCGCCGAGGACAACAGCCGGCAGCGCCCGGTCATGCTGCACCGGGCCATCCTGGGCTCCTTCGAGCGCTTCATCGGCATGCTCATCGAGCACTATGCCGGTGCCTTCCCGGCTTGGCTGGCCCCGGTCCAGGCCGTGGTCATGGGCATCACCGACGCCCAGGCGGAGGGGGTGAAGCGGGTGGAGGAGGCCCTGAAAAACAAGGGTTTCCGGGCTATTGCGGACTTGAGAAACGAGAAAATCGGCTTTAAGATTCGCGACCGCACCCTACAGCGCATCCCTTACCTCCTGGTAATCGGCGAGCGCGAGCTGGAATCCGGCACCGTGTCTGTACGTACCCGCAAGGGCGAAGACCTGGGCAGCATGTCGATAGACGACTTCGCTTCCCGGCTCGCCGCGGATATCGCGCAGCGCGGGCGTTTTGTTTTGGAGAATGGAAATAGCGATCAAGCCTGAACGTAGCAGCGCCCCTGCTAAAGAGAAGCGTCCTGCCATCAATACCGAGATTCGCGCCCGCGAAGTGCGTCTCGTTGATCAGGACGGCAAGCAGGCGGGCATCATGCCGCTGCGCGACGCCCTTGCGGCGGCTGAGGCCGTCGAACTGGATCTGGTGGAAATTGTTCCTGATGCAGAGCCCCCTGTGTGCCGCATCATGGACTACGGCAAATTCGTCTTCGAGCAGAAGCAGCAGAAGAAGGAAGCCAAGAAAAAGCAGCACCAGGTGCAGATCAAGGAAATCAAGCTTCGTCCGGGTACGGAAGAGGCTGACTATCAGGTGAAATTGCGCGCCATCATTCGTTTCCTCGAAGAAGGCGACAAGGCAAAGATCACGCTCCGCTTCCGCGGACGTGAAATGGCTCACCAGGCCATCGGTATGAAGCAGTTGCAGCGTATCGAAGCGGACCTGGCTGATATCGGCACTGTGGAACAGTCGCCGAAGATGGAAGGCAAGATGATGCACATGCTCATCGGCCCCAAGAAAAAGAAATAAGGCGGAAGGATTCTGCTGTGTTTCTTACCCCCAGGCCGGAGTGATCGCCGTGCTGAAGGGGTTACTGAACGAGGTTCATCATGTCCAAGCTCAAGATCAAGACGAAGCGCGGCGCTGCCAAGCGTTTCGTGAAGACTGCGAACGGCTTCAAGCGTAAGCAGGCCTT
>DASUXS010000282.1:0-4970 GCA_036377855.1 Moraxellaceae bacterium | reverse complement strand
GATGGTGGCTTCGTCGATGTCGACAACCACGATGGGGGTGGCGCCTTCGGGACGCTGCGGCGTCAGCAGCTGGAAGCGCCAGTCATAGACCAGGGTGTCCAGGCGCGTGAGGGGCTTGGCCAGGCGCTGGCTGAGACGGCTGCTCTCGCCCAGGCTGAGCACATGCAGCACCAGCACCAGCACCACGATGCCCAGCCCCACCCAGACGGGCACACTGCGGAAACTCTCGCGGATCTTCCCCCACATGTGACGCTCCTTGATTCCCTTATATGGGGCAGCCGCCAAAGGACAGCTGCTGATGGCGGCCAGCCAGGCCCCTTGCGGTTCCTCCGGACAGGCCCTTGCGGCCCCTGCTCCGGGACCATTGTTCCAGCCAGTAGCCCGGGCGCTAGCTTAATGGAAGCGGCAACAGCACCGCCACGGCCGCCGCGCTGCCGCTGGACACCCCTTTTTTGCCGCTCACCGACGCTGGTCTTTGGCCAAGCCCTCCGCTTTAATGGCGCCAGATAGGCCCACGGGCTGTCCCAGGGCGGGTTTGGGGAAACTGGGGTTGGGAGAACAAGGGATCATGCCGATGCATCGCCAGGGGTGGCGCGCCATAAGGAACGTGCTGGGGCTGGTCATGCTGTTCAGCCTCGCGGCCTCGCGCGCCTTTGCCGGGCCGGTGCTGTTGCTGTCCGAGCATTTCAGCTACCAGCCGGTGGGCGAATACGTCGAGTCGCTGGAAGATCCCGACCGCAACCTCACCCTCCAGGACCTGCTCAATCCCGCTTTCCAGGGCCGCTTCACCCCCGCCAACCACGACATCCTGCATCTCGGTGTCAGCCGCTCCGCCTGGTGGCTGCGCGTTTCCGTGCACAATCCCGAAGCCAGCACCCGCGAACTCATCCTGGACCTGCACAGCGCCAGCCTGGGCAGTATCCGGCTCTATGAACCCACCGTGGACGGCAGTTATCGCCTGCACGAGGCCGGCAGCCGCACCCAGCGCGTACGCGGTGACCTGCCCGCCGCCGGCTACTGGTTCAAGCTGCAGGCTCCGCCGGGCCGCACCAGCACCTATTACCTGCGCATAGAAACCGAACTGGACATCAGCACCGCCATCTACCTGGGCACGCCCGCCGACACGGCCGCCGCTGCCAGCCGCGAAGGCACGCTGTTCGGCATAGGCATAGGCATCATCTTCGGCCTCGCGCTGTACAACCTCATGCTGCTCTACGGCACCCACCGCGACCGCTCCGGCCTGCTCTACGTGCTGTTCCTGCTCTCCATCAGCGGCTTCCTGCTGTCCGAGCGCGGCGTCATCGGCGTGCAGCTGCTGCCCATTCCCTATCTGCAGAACTTCCTGGAAGTCGCCTCGGTCTTCCTGGCGCAGATCACCGCCACCATCTTTGCCGCCAGCTTCCTGCGCAGCAGCCTGTCGCCGCGCTTCCTGCGCTACATCCACCTCTATGCCCTGCTCATCACCGTGCTGATGCTGGTGGCGCTGATCCTGCCCGGCTATTACGCCACCTATGTCGCCGCCATCACCTCCGCCAGCAGCGGCCTGCTGCTGCTGGCCGCGGCCATGGTGAGCGTGCGCCGCGGCTACCGGCCGGCACGCTACTATTTAGCCGCGCGGCTCTACCTGGTCATCGTCATCCTGCTCTCCGTGCTGGCGCTGTTCGCGTTGCAGGCCATGCCCATCACCATCAACTGGATGGTGATGAGCGCGGTCTGCTTTGAAGCGCTGATGCTCGCCATCGGCCTCTCCGAACGCGTGCACCTGATGCGCCAGGAATCGCTGCGCGAACATGAGCGCAGCCTGATTGCCGACGCCGAGGCGCGCGCCAAGAACAATTTCCTGGCGCAGATGAGCCACGAAATCCGCACCCCCATGAGCGGCATCCTGGGCATGACGGAATTGCTGCTGGACACCTCGCTGGCGCCCAACCAGCGCGAATACGCCAACACCATCCATGCCTCCAGCAATTCCCTGCTGCGCATCCTCAACGACATCCTGGACCACGCCAAGATGGAGGCCGGCAAGCTCTCCGTGGTGGAAGAGCCTTTTGATCTTGCGGCGCTGCTGGGCGAATGCCTGGACATCTTCAAGATGCCGGCGGAAGAAAAGAACCTGGAACTGATTGCCACCATAGAGCCGGCACTGCCGACGCAGGTCGTGGGTGATCCCACCCGCCTGCGCCAGGTGATCAGCAACCTGCTGCGCAATGCCATCAAGTTCACCCAGCATGGCGAAATCGAAATCAGCCTGCGTCCGGGCCGCCTGGGCCTGCATGTGGAAATCCGCGACACCGGCATAGGCATCCCGCCCGACCAGCTGGCCCAGGTTTTCCAGCCGCATCACCAGGGCAGCAACAACACGCGCCCGCAGACCGGCACCGGCCTGGGCCTGTCCATCTGCAAGCAGCTGGTGGAACTCATGGGCGGCGAGATCGGCGTGGACAGCAAGGTCAAGGAAGGCTCCATCTTCTGGTTCGAGCTGCCGCTCAAGGCCCAGGCCGGCAATGCCGCGCCGCTGCCGCAGGACGAGCCCTGGCTGCGCGGCCTGCGCCTGCTGGTGGTGGATGACAACCTCACCGTCAACCGCGTCATCCACGAACAGGCCAGCAACTGGGGCATGAAAGTACGCACCGCCGACAACGGCGCCGAAGCGCTGGCGCTGGCGCGCAATGCCGCCAACCTGGGCGAGCCTTTCGACATCATCCTGCTCGACCACAACATGCCCGGCATGAGCGGCCTGCAGCTGGCGGCGCGCATCAAGGAAGACCCCATCATCCGCAATGACGTGATCGTGATGATGCTCACCGGCATCAATATCGCGCCCACCAGCACCATGGCGCGCAATGTCGGCATACGCCGCGTGCTGACCAAGCCGGTGACCGAGCGCCAGCTCAAGACCGCGATTTCCGAAGAGCTGGGCCATATCAAGCGCATACAGCGTGAAGCCCCGGCCGACGTTCCCGGCAACAGCGACCTGCTGCGGCAGATGCGCGTGCTCATCGCCGAAGACAACCATCTCAGCCAGAAAGTGATACGCGGCATGCTCAGCAAGCTGGGCGTGAATGCCACCGTGGTGGCCAACGGCCGCGAGGTGGTGGAGGAAGTCAGCCGCAATGATTACGACATGGTGCTGATGGACTGCGACATGCCCTTCATGGACGGCTATGCCGCCACCCAGGCCATACGCGAATGGGAAAAATTCACCGGCCGCCGCTCCATTCCCATCCTGGCGCTTACCGCCCACATCCTGGACGAGCACAAGGAAAAGAGCCGCCTGGCCGGCATGAACGAACACCTCTCCAAGCCCATAGAGCTCAGCGAGCTGCAGGAAGCCCTGCTGCGCTGGGTGAAGGCGGAAAGCGACAACAAAAAAACGCCCTGATTCCAGGGCGTTTTCATTGCAGGCTCAGGCCTGCCCCACCGATGTCTTGTCCGCCGGCACATTGTCCGGCAGCAGCGTTTCCAGCTCGAAGCAGTCACTGCTCAACTCCCGCACCACGGCCTCGTCCTCCAGGCGCAGCAGGCGCAGGCGGCCGCTGGCGAACTTGGTGTTCTTGACCACGGAGCGGGCGCCGCCGGGATGTTCGTAATGCAGGGCCACCCAGGGCTGCACCCGCGGATTGGCACCGTCCACGGACAGCTCCAGGCGGTGCGTGTCGTTATGGAAATGTATGGTCCATTGATAATCCGACAGCGACTGCACATCCTGCTGGTAGCTGCGGCTCAGGGCATTGAAGTAATGCCATTCGCCGTCCAGGCGCAGCGCCGACAGGCTAAGGCGCGGCGTGCGCACCAGGCCCGCCACCAGCGCCAGGCGCGCCGAGAAACCGTCGAAGCAGGCGCTGTCATCCTCGCGGAAAAGATTGCAGGCGGCATAGGCATATTCATGCGCATGCTCGCTGCCCCAGTTATGGCCGTTGACGCCGACAAAGTCGCCCTCGATACGGACATCCCCCACCTGCAGGCTGCCGCTGAACCGCATATAGCTGTCGCGCGTCAGCACTTTCTTTTTGGGCAGGGGCAGGAAATACAGGCGGTCGTGGGGAAAGTGGTAAAGCACATCGTCCGAGCGCTGCAGCGCCAGCTGCCAGCTGGCCTGGCCGCGCCCGGTATGCAGGCGGCCGCGCAGCTGTTCACGGCTGATTTCAAAAAAGGAACCGCTGGCCAGGTGGGCGCCCAGGGTTTCCCAATGCCGGCCACGTGACAGTGCCTGGAAGGAAGGCGGGCTCAGGTCTTCACGGTCCTGGGCCACCTGCACGGCCGTGGTCTGGCGATCGAAAAGGATGAGGGAGACTTCCAGCTGCACGCCCCGTTCGCCATGGCGGCGCAGGAAGTTGTGCTTGAGCCAGAAGGCATGGCGGCCGTCGCGGCTGTTGCCGCGGAAATAGAAGGATTCATAGAGGCCGTCGCGGGCGCGCGGCAGGACCAGGCTGGCGGGATCCATCATCGGTACCGCCCTGCGTTCGCGTTTGCCATGCGCTCCTCCTGCCACCGCCCCTGCGGATTATTTGCGGCCTAGCTGCACCTCGAGACGCAGCGTCAGCGACCAGATCGCTTCCCAACCCAGGTCGGTGTTGTACCAGGTCAGTCGCGGTTCGGCCTCGTAGAATAGCCAATCACGCAGGAATCCGCTGCGCCAGACCACCCAGGGCCCCTTGTTGTCGCTGCGCCAGTCGGGCTTGAGATGGCCGTTCACGGTCACGCCATAACTCAAGGTCTTGCTATCGCCCAGCACATGGGACAGGGAAAGCCCCTGCGACCACACCATGCCGTTCATATTGTTCTGCTGGTCATATTCATAAGCGCTGCTCAGCCGCGCCACCGTGCTCTCGCCCAGCAGGTTCTCCAGGTCGAACTGGCTGATGGAGCGGCCCTGGGATTCCGTGCCGTAACGGAAGGTCTGGCCGAAGCGGAACACCGTGTCCTCGGTCAGGCCCCAGTCCTCGCGACCGCGCAGGCGCGCAAAAACA
>DASUXS010000281.1:0-3148 GCA_036377855.1 Moraxellaceae bacterium | reverse complement strand
GTCTATGAAACCCCGCCTGGATTGATAATCAGGTCCAATCCATAATCTCTTTCAAACAATTTTTGAGAAAGACCATGCCCGCCCTGGATGACCTGCAGCTTTTCGTGCGTGTGGCCGACACCGGCAATATGAGCCAGGTGGCGCGCCAGCTGGGCCTGACCCCGGCCGCCGCCAGCGCCACCATCAAACGCCTTGAAGCTGGGTTGCAGGTGACGCTGTTCGAGCGCTCCACGCGTTCGCTGCGCCTCACCCAGGCCGGCGAAAGCTATCTCGGCTACTGCCGGCAGGCGCTGGAACTGCTGGAGGAAGGCAGCTCGCATGTACGCGCCGGCCGCGAAGGGCTGAGCGGCCTTATCCATGTGTCCGCGCCCTCCGACCTGGGCCGCGCCGTGCTGCATGAGGCCTTCAACGCGTTCCAGGCGCGCTACCCCGGCATCGTGCTGGTCCTGCATCTCTCGGACAGCCTGCAGAACCTGTATCGCGAACAGATAGACTTAAGCCTGCGCTATGGCCCGCTGCAGGATTCCTCGCTGATCGCGCGGCCGCTGGCGGACAACCGCGCGGTGCTCTGCGCCTCGCCGGCCTACCTGAAAAAACACGGCAAACCGAAAACGCTGGCCGACCTGCAACAGCACAACTGCCTGCGCCTTTACCGCAACGGCCAGATGTACAACCAATGGCGCCTGCAGAAAGACGGCGAACTCCACACCGTCACGGTCAGTGGCGACCGTGCCGCCGACGATGGTGCGCTGGCCCGGCAATGGGCCCTGGACGGACTGGGCATTGCCTTCAAATCCTGGATAGACGTGCGCCGTGATATCGAAGCCGGTCGGCTGCTGCAGGTCCTGCCGGACCACAACGGCGAGCCCTACCCGCTCTGCGCCGTCATGCCCAGCCGCCAGTTCCAGCCGGCGCGTGTCCGCGCCCTGGCGGATTTCCTGGCCGAACATTTCCGGCACTGACTGCCGCTTATCACTACAGCACTGCGGCCCCACCCAAAGTGGGGCGCCAGACTTGTACGTTCGTCTCACCCTCTGGGCCTCCTCATCACACAAGGCCACCAAGAGGGTCATCGCATGGACAGCAAGCACGTCGCCAAACAGCTGGGAGCCGCCCTGCTGCTCGCCGGCAACAGTGTCTGGGCCTCCACCATTCCCCAGCCGCCCGCCCCACCCGCCACCGCCAGCAGCGCCATCAATGCCTGCCGCAGCAGCACGCAGTGGATAGCCGGCGCCGCGCGCAGCGACATCACCGGCCCGCTCACCGACATCAGCACCGGCTACACCGAGCCCGGCGTCCTGATGGAAGGCCTGGCGACGCGTCTGTATGCGCGCAGCTTCGTGCTGGAAAGCCCCTGCAGCGGACAGCGTGTCGCCTATGTGAATGCCGATGTGCTGCATACCTACCAGAGCATCAAGACCGGCGTGATCAAACGCCTGGCGGTGAAACTGCCCGGCGCCTACAACGACAGCAATGTGATGATTGCCGGCACGCATGACCATTCCGCACCCAGCAATATTTCCTTCCGCACGCTCTACAACCTGGCCAATGGCGCCATCGGTTTCGACCAGCTGAATTACGACATCGTGGTGGACGGCATCGTCGACAGCATCGTGCGCGCCCACAACAGCCGCCGCAGCGCCAGCCTGGCCCTGGCCCGCGGCCAGGTGCCGGATGCCGCCTTCAACCGTTCGCTGCCGGCCTATCTGGTGAATCCGGATGCCGGCAGCTATGCCAGCAATGTCGACAACAGCATGACGCTGCTGCGCATCACCGGCACGGACGGCAAACCCATAGGCAGCATCAACTGGTTTGCCGTGCACGGCACTTCCTTCGACAAGGATGTGCACCTGGTGGATGGCGACAACAAGGGCCGTGCCGCCAGGCGTCTTGAGGAAACCGTCTCCGCTGCCAGCGGCGTGGATTATGTCGCGGCCTTTTCCAACGGCCCGCTGGGCGATGTCAGCCCCAACCGGCCCAACCCGGCGAATCCCAACGGCGATTTCCTGCGTCCGCATGACCTCGATTCCAGCCTGGATCATTTCGACGACGCGCGCCTACACGGCGAACGCCAATACCAGGCCGCGCTGCAGCTCTACAACCAGCCCGGCGAGTCCGTGCGCGGCGGCCTTTTCTACAAACACAAATTCGTGGATTTTCAGAACGTCAGCGTGGACCCGGCCTATACCGGCGGCACGGCCAATGCCAAGACCTGCACCGCGGCCATAGGCGCGGCCTTTGTCTCCGGCACCGAGGAAGGCGGCACCAAGCTGATTGCCGACCTCAAGGAAGGTTCGCTGACCTACCAGGGCATTCCCATCAACCCGCTGATCCCCGCTTCGCTGCGCGCCTGCCAGGCGGAAAAGCAGGTGCTGCTGCCGGTGGGTGATGTCTCGGGATTCTGGATCAACAACATCGCCTGGGTGGACACCGTGGTGCCCTTCCAGATTTTCAGCATAGGCAACCTCGGCCTGGTCGCGTCTTCGTTTGAACAGACCACCATGGCCGGCCGCCGCCTGCGCAATGCCCTGGCCCCGACGCTGGCGGTGATGGGGGTGAGCGAGGTGGTGGTGCCCGCCATCGCCAATTCCTATAACCAGTACCTGACCACGCGCGAGGAATATGCCACGCAGAATTACGAAGGCGGCTTCACGCATTTCGGTCCCTGGACCTCGGCGGCCTTCATCCAGGAAAGCGATCGCCTGGCACGCGCCCTGGTCACCGGCAGCGCCGTCGCGGCCGGGCCGACACCGCCGGACCTGAGCAACAACCAGGTGGTGCATACCCCGATCGATACTTATGGCGTAGTGAACGACGATCCGCCTTCAGGCAAGGTATTCGGCAGCGTGGCCACGGATGCCGCCGCCAGCTACACGCATGGGGCCGGCAATGTCGTGAACGTGACCTTCTGGAGTGCGCATACCCGCACCGCGCAGCAGCGCCAGCGTGCAGGCCTGGTTCCCGCGAATTTCAGCTGGGTGGAAGTGCAGAAGCAGACGGCGTCCGGCTGGCAGACGGTGGCTACGGACAACGATGCCTTCACGCGTTTCCGCTGGCAGCGCACAGGCGGCAGCCTGTCCGCGCAATCCCAGGTCACCATCAGCTGGGAGCTGGACCAGGCCCAGCCCGGCACCTACCGCATCGTGCA
>DASUXS010000280.1:0-3168 GCA_036377855.1 Moraxellaceae bacterium | reverse complement strand
TCTCCGTCCTCGTCTTCCTCCTCCTCGCACGGCTGCCACTAAGCCCGTCTGCGACTAAGCTCAAGGCCGGGGATTTTTTCCCCACAAAAAGCGCCTTGTCCCCGGCGCCGCTTCCCAGTACAAAACCGGCATCCCCTCATGCCAAGGATCCTGTCATGGCGCGCATCCTCAAGATCGCCGGCATCGCCGTCGGCTCCCTCGTCCTGCTCGTGGTGCTGGTGGTGGCCGGCCTGCTGCTCTTCATAGACCCCAATGACTACAAGGGCGAGATCGCCACGCTGGTGAAGGACAAGACTGATATGGAGCTGGCCATCAACGACCGCCTGGAGTGGTCGCTGTGGCCCAGCATAGGCGTAAAGCTGGGCAAAGTGACGCTGAGTGATACCGCGGCCAAGGAAACGCTGGTGGCCGTCGATAAAGCCGCGGTCAGCGTGCAGGTGATGCCGCTGTTCCGCAAAAAAATCGCGATTGATGCCGTGCTCTTGGATGGCGCCAAAGTGCGTTTCATACAGCATGCCGACGGCAGCACCAGCTGGGACCGCATGCTGAAAAAGCTCAGTAGCCCCGAGGAAGAAAAGAAATCCGACATGGTGGATTTCAATGTCAAAAAACTGGATGTGAAAAACACCGCCATCTTCCTCAAGGATGAAAAGGCCGGTGTCGAACGCACCGTGGATGAAGTGACGGTGGCGGCCACCGATATCGGCATGGGCCAGCCCTTCCCGCTCAAGGTCGGTTTCACCTTCAGGCAGCAGGATGCCGCCGGCAAGACACTGGTGGCGAAAAACACCCTGGACACCACCCTCACCCTGGACCAGGACAAGCAGCGTTACAGCCTGAGCCAGCTGGTGCTGGCCAGCGCGCTGTCCGGCACCACGCTGCCGGCGCCGGCGAATATCGAATTGAAGAGCGATGTGCTGGCCGATATGCAGGCGCAGCAGGTCAGTGTGAAAGGCATTGCGCTGAAAGCGGATTACCAGGACAAGGCGCTGAAATCGCCGGCTACGGTTGCCATCAATGGCAATGTGCTGGCGGATCTCGCCAAGACCCAGCTCACGGTGGAAGGACTCAAGCTGAAAGCCGACTGGCCGGATGCCGCGCGGCCCGCCCCGCTGCATGCCGAGCTGGATACGGCGCTGGTGACCAACTGGGCTGATGGCACACTGAATGTGTCGCAGCTGGCATTGAATGCCAGCGTGCCGGACAAGGCCTGGCCCAAGCCCGCGCAGGTCAGCTACAACGGTCCGGTGTCGGGCAATTGGAAACAGGGCAATTTCGCGATTCCGGCTTTTGTGCTGGAAGCCCTGGGCGTGAGCGCCAAGGGTGATGTCACGGCCGAGCTTCCCGCCCTGCAAGGCACAGAGCCGGATGCGCCCATCACCAAGGGCATGAAGGTCAGTGGCAAGCTGGCGACGGCTGCTTTCAATCCGCGCACGCTGATGGCAGCGCTGGCGATTCCTGCACCCAAGACGGCAGATGCCAATGTTTTGAAGACTGCCAGTTTCAGTGCGGATATCGCCGGCGATGAAAAGCAGGTGCTGTTGAAAAACATACGCGTGAAGCTGGATGAATCCACGCTCACCGGTGAAGCCGGCATCAGCGACATCAAGACCATGCGCCAGTATGCCCGCCTTAACCTGGACAAGCTGGATGCCGACCGCTACTTGCCGCCTGCTTCCACGGCAGCAGCACCTGCGCCTGCTGCAAAAGCGTCTGGCGGTTCTGAAGAGGTGCTGCCGGTGAAGTTGCTGAAGGACCAGAACCTGGATGTAGCCTTCACCGCCGGTTCGCTCAAGGCCATGAGCTATCCCGTCACCGGTTTCCGTGTGGCGGCCACGGCTGGCGGCGGCGTGGTGAATGTCAGCGAGCTCAAGGGCAGCATCTATAATGGCGGCTTCAGCGTGCCGGTAAACATCAATGTGCAGGGCGCCCAGCCCGTGCTCAAGCTGCAGCCCGTGCTGCAGCATATGGAAATCGCGCCGCTGGCCAAGAAGTTCCTGAAGAAGGACCTGCTGGAAGGCAAGGCCAGCTTCAACGGCAATCTCACCGTGCGCGGCAATACCGTGGATGCCTGGATGAAATCGGTGACCGGTACCAGTGACCTCAAGTTCGATGACGGCGTGCTGCACGGCGTGAATGCCATGCAGGAAGCCATGAATGCGCTTGGAAAATACCAGGGCCTGCTGGCGCTGGCCGGCAAAGATGCGCAGACCATAGTGGACAAACAGAAGGACACGCAGATCGCCAGCTTCGCCGCCAACAACACCCTGGAAAACGGCGTGCTCAACAGCAAGTCGCTGAATGCCGACCTGCGCAAGGGCAAGGTCAATGGCAGCGGCAGCTTCAACCTGGTCACGCAGGAGCTGGACTACAAATTCCAGATGAACCTGGACAAGGCCGTGGTCGGTGAAAAGAATGCCGCCTATGCCCTGCCCGTGAAATGCAAAGGCAGCCTGGCCGGCAACCTGGCCACGCTGTGCAGCCTGGACAGCAAGGCGGTTGGCGACATCGCCCTGAAGGCCGCCACCGCCAAAGGCCTGGAGAAGCTGGGCCTGAAGGGCGATGCCGCCACGCCGCAGGAAGCCGTGAAGCAGCAGGTGGATGAAGGCAAGCAGAAGGCCCAGGAAAAGCTGAACGAGAAACTCAACGAAGGCCTGAACAAGCTGTTCAAGCGCTAGTCCTGCTTTTCACGTAGGAGCGGCTTCAGCCGCGAACCCAGTCATTCGCCAGGTCAGATATTCGCGGCTGAAGCCGCTCCTACGGAATTATGAGTAAGAAAAAGACATTCGATTTCGCCAGCGCCGTGCTCGACTGGTATGACGAACACGGTCGCAAACACCTGCCCTGGCAGCAGGACACCACGCCTTACCGCGTCTGGATTTCCGAGATCATGCTGCAGCAGACGCAGGTGTCCACGGTCATCCCTTATTACGAATGCTTCATGGCCAGCTTTCCTACGGTGCAGGCCCTGGCCGCCGCGCCCACGGACGAGGTGCTGCACCACTGGACCGGCCTCGGCTACTACGCCCGCGCACGCAACCTGCACAAGGCGGCGCAGATGCTGGTGGAGAAATTCGGCGGCGACTTTCCGGAGACAGTGGAAGAAGTGGCGGAGTTGCCTGGTATAGGCCTGTCCACAGCGGGCGCCATTCTTTCCCTGAGCCGGCA
>DASUXS010000279.1:0-8633 GCA_036377855.1 Moraxellaceae bacterium | reverse complement strand
GCTGGAAATTCCCCAGGAGATGCTGATCAAGGCGCAGTCGCTGGGCGCTTCCAGCTGGCAGATCGCGCTGCGCGTGGTCTTGCCGCAGGTGATGCCGCGTTTGATTTCTTGTGTGCGCCTGTCGCTGGGCTCGGCCTGGCTCTTCCTGATTTCCGCAGAGGCGATTGCCGCGGAGCAGGGCCTGGGCTATCGCATCTTCCTCGTGCGCCGCTATATGTCCATGGACATCATCCTGCCCTATGTCCTCTGGATCACGCTGCTGGCCTTCGCCGTGGACCGCGCCCTGTATTACCTCAACCGCCAGTGTTTCCCCTGGCAGGACGGCCGCTCGGCTGTCCCCGGCAAATAAGGGGAATGCCCATGAGCCAGATCGAGATAAAGAAACTGTGGAAGCACTACGGCCAGAAGCCGGTGCTGGAAAATATTTCCCTGAATGTGGAGCAGGGTGAGTTTGTCAGCATTGTCGGTGCCTCCGGCTGCGGCAAGACCACCTTCTTCCGCATGCTTCTCGGTGAAGAGCAGCCCACGCGTGGCGAGATGCTGCTGCAGGGCAAGCCCTGGCCGCAGGAGCCGGATGCTGACCGTGGAGTGGTCTTCCAGAAATATTCCGTCTTTCCGCATATGACGGCGCTGGCCAATGTGCGTGCCGCCCTGGATTTCGCGCAGGCACCGATCACGGCGCGTCTCTTCGGCAGCGCCAAAAAGGAAGCTAATGAAAAGGCCATGGCCATGCTGGAAGCCGTGGGGCTGGCTGGCGCGCGCGACAAGTATCCGCATGAGCTTTCTGGCGGCATGCAGCAGCGCCTGGCCATTGCCCAGTCGCTGCTGCGCCATCCCGGCATCCTGCTGCTGGACGAACCTTTCGGGGCGCTGGACCCTGGCATACGCGCCGACATGCACGAGCTGATGCGCAAGCTCTGGGAAGAGCACCGCTTCACCGTGTTCATGGTCACGCATGACATCAAGGAAGGTTTCACCCTGGGCACGCGCATGCTGGTCTTCGATCGCGTCCGCGTCGATGCGCAGGCGCCGGATGCCTACGGCGCCACCATCACCTATGACCTGCCCCTGAAGAACAAGGATGTGCTGGCCCTGGCCGAGTTGCGCGAAGGCCTGCACACCAAGCTGCCCCTGGAAACCGCGGTACGGGAGAAAACATGAGCCGTCATTACAGCGCCGATCTTGTGGTGCATGAAGAACTGCTGCGCGGCGGCATGAGCTGGTCTTTCGTGGTCAAGCGCGGCCACGCGCTGCGTCTCACCGCACAGGCGGCCGGTGCCAATGCCAGCCTGCTGATGTTCAACGCCGACCAGTTGCTGGATCGCTACAACATGCCGGACACGCTGAAATGCCAGCACACCTTCATGCTGACGCGCGGCCATGTCTGCTATTCCGACATGGGCCATGCGCTGATGTCCGTGATTGGAGACAGCACGGGCTGGATAGACACGGTCAGCGGCGTCAGCAACCGCGCGCTGGTGCAGGCGAAATACGGTGAAGGGGATTACCAGGAAAAGCGTAATGACTGGATACGCAGCGGCCGTGACCTGTTGCTGGTGGAGCTGGGCAAGCATGGCCTCAACCGTCGCGACCTGGTGGCCAACCTGAATGTCTTCAGCAAGGTGGCCACGGATGCCGAAGGCAATCTGCAGTATGTCGAGCACCATGCGGATGAGGGTGACTTCGTGGATTTGCGCGCGGACATGAATGTGCTGGTGGTGCTGGCCACCGTGCAGCATCCGCTGGATCCCCGGCCGGTGTATGCGCCGGTGCCGGTGCAGGCGGAAATCTGGAAGTGTGGATTGGCGGAAGAGGATGACATCTGCCAGTTGTCGCGTCCGGAAAATGCGCGCGGCCTGGCGAAGACAGCGCGCTGCTTCTGCCAGCACTGAATGTTTTCCCCCTCTCCCCATTCATGGGGAGAGGGCTGGGGTGAGGGGTGCCTGAAATAAGGCCGGTGGTAGGCCAACCGCCGCCCCCTCACCCTAACCCTCTCCCCGCCAGCGGGGAGAGGGGATAAAAAAGCGCAACAGGAGAAAGCAATGAAAGGCTTCTGCATAAAAGAAAGCGAACTGAATCCGGCTGATGCCCGCCACCGCGAAGTGGTCAAAGCCGGCGACTACTGGATGTATGAAGTGAGGCGGGGCGAAACCCTGCGCATCGTCGACCTGAAGGGTAACCAGGCCGTGGACACGCTGTTCTTCGATGCCGCCGATCCGCATGACCGCTACAGCGCCGTCGACACCCTGCGCACGCAGGGCAATGTCTTCCTGACGGTGGGTTCGAAGCTGCTGGCCGACAGCGGCAATGTGCTGGTGGAAATCACCGCCGACACCTGCGGCCGCCATGACACGCTGGGCGGCGCCTGCGCCGCCGAATCCAACCAGGTGCGCTATGCCCTGGACAAACTCTATATGCACAGCTGCCGCGACAGCTTCCTGCTGGCGCTGGCGGAAAACGACCGCAGTGGCCTCAGCAAGCGCGATCTCGGCCATAACGTGAATTTCTTCATGAATGTCCCGGTGACACCCGAGGGCGGGCTGACTTTTGCCGATGGTATTTCCGAGCCGGGCAAATATGTGGAGATGCGCGCGGCGCGCGATGTGATCGTGCTGGTGTCCAACTGTCCGCAGTTGAACAACCCTTGCAATGCGTATGACCCGACGCCGGTGGAGATGGTGGTTTGGGGGGCTTGAGCTTTTTTCCTTCTCCCCTCGGGAGAAGTTGCCCGCAGGGCGGATGAGGGACGGCCTTGATCCCAGCGTAGTGCTGAATTCAAGGCCGCCCCTCACCCCGGCCCTCTCCCGATGGGAGAGGGAGAAATTGCAGACCACCGGGACGGCCCGGTGCGCCAAAGAATGACGGCAGGACGACCTGCCCCGTGTGACGACACGAGCACGCCATGTTCAAGAAGGTCCTGATCGCCAACCGCGGGGCCATTGCCTGCCGCGTCATCCGCAGCCTGCGCGCGCTGGGGGTGGAATCCGTCGCTGTCTATTCCGAGGCCGATGCGGAATCCCTGCATGTGTCGCTGGCGGACGAAGCGGTCTGCATAGGTCCGGCACCGGCCGCGGAAAGCTATCTGCGTGCGGAGAAAATCCTGGAAGTCGCCAAGGCCACGGGCGCCGAAGCCATACATCCCGGCTACGGCTTCCTTTCCGAAAATGCAGAGTTCTGTGAAGCCTGCGAAGCCGCCGGCATCGCCTTCATCGGCCCGACACCGGCGCAGATGC
This sequence comes from Moraxellaceae bacterium, assembly GCA_036377855.1. Taxonomy (GTDB): domain Bacteria; phylum Pseudomonadota; class Gammaproteobacteria; order Pseudomonadales; family Moraxellaceae; genus UBA2031. Next base: position 5,400 of record DASUXS010000279.1, on the reverse strand, counting down.
GCGCCTTCGGTCTCAAGCACACGGCCCGCGAACTGGCGCAGCAGAGCGATGTGCCCTTGCTGCCGGGCAGCGGCCTGCTGGCGGATGCGGAAGAGGCGCGTAGTGAAGCCGCGCGTATCGGCTATCCCGTGATGCTGAAAAGCACGGCAGGCGGTGGCGGCATAGGCATGCGCCTGATCTGGAATGAGGGCGAGCTGGCGGAAGCCTGGGCGTCGGTGCAACGCCTGGCCCAGGCCAATTTCAAGGATGCCGGCATCTACCTGGAAAAATACGTGCAGGCCGCCCGGCATGTAGAGGTGCAGGTTTTTGGTGACGGCAAGGGACAGGTGCTGGCCCTGGGCGAGCGCGATTGCTCGGTGCAGCGCCGCAACCAGAAGGTGATAGAGGAAACACCGGCACCCGGGCTTTCTCCGGCGCAGCGCAACAAGCTTCAGGAAGTGGCGGTGCGCCTGATGCAGGCCTGTTCCTATCGTTCTGCCGGCACCGTGGAATTCGTGCTGGATGCCGACAGCGGTGAATTCTATTTCCTGGAGGTGAACACCCGCCTGCAGGTGGAGCATGGCGTCACCGAGGAAGTGAGCGGCGTCGACCTGGTCGCGTGGATGGTGCAGCTGGCGGCCAATGACTTGCCCTCTCTGCCGGATTTGGTGCCGACGCTGCAGGGCGCTTCCATACAGGTACGTCTCTATGCGGAAGATCCGGCCAAAAATTTCCAGCCTTCTTCCGGTGTGCTGACGGAAGTGGCCTTCCCGAAATCGGCGCGTGTGGAAACCGCCGTGGTGACAGGCTCGGTGGTGCCGCCTTATTACGATCCCATGGTGGCCAAGCTCATCGTGCATGCGCCTACCCGTGAGGAGGCGATTGCGCGTATGCAGGCCGTGCTGGCGGAAACGCGTATCGCCGGCATTGAAACCAACCTGGGTTATCTGCAGATCATCATCGCCGACGATGTCTTCCGTGAAGGGCGCCAGACCACGCGCTACCTGAACACGCTGGAATACCGTCCCGCCACCATCGAGGTGCTGGAAGGCGGTGTGCAGACTTCGGTGCAGGACTGGCCGGCGCGTGTCGGCTACTGGGACGTGGGCGTGCCGCCTTCCGGCCCCATGGATGCGCTGTCTTTCCGCCTGGCCAACCGCCTGCTGGGTAATTCCGTGGATGCCGCCGGCCTGGAAATCACCATGAGCGGGCCCACGCTGAAATTCCATGTGGCCAGCACGATTGCCGTCACCGGTGCGGAGTTGCCGCTGCTGCTGGATGGCCAGCCGCTGGCGTTATGGCAGGCACATGAAATTCCCGCCGGCAGCACACTGGAGCTGGGTGCCATTAAAAATGCCGGTTGCCGCAGCTATCTCGCCATTGCCGGTGGCCTGGATGTGCCGGCCTATCTCGGCAGCCGTGCCACCTTTACGCTCGGACAGTTCGGCGGCCATGCCGGCCGCAACCTGCGTCTGGGGGACGTGTTGCATCCCCTGCAGAAAACCGTTCGCCCTGAGCTTGTCGAAGGGCGGAATCCCGCGCTTGATTCGGACGGGGCTTCGACAGGCTCAGCCCGAACGGCATTGAAGAAAGAATATGTGCCGGCTTTCTCCCGCGAATGGGAAATCGGCGTGCTTTATGGCCCGCATGGCGCACCGGATTTCTTTACCGACGAAGACATCGGCACTTTCTTCGCCACCAGCTGGGAAGTGCATTACAACTCCAGCCGCACCGGCGTGCGCCTGATCGGCCCCAAACCGCAATGGGCACGTCGTGATGGCGGCGAAGCCGGCCTGCATCCTTCCAACATCCATGACAATGCCTATGCCATAGGCGCCATCGATTTCACCGGCGACATGCCGGTTATCCTCGGCCCCGATGGCCCCAGTCTGGGCGGCTTTGTCTGCCCCGCCGTGGTGGTGAATGCCGAGCTGTGGAAGCTGGGCCAGCTGCGTCCCGGCGACAAACTGAAATTCATACGCCTCACCGCCGATGATGCCGCCCGTATGGAAGCCGAGCAGGAACTGGCCATCGCCACGCTGTCCGCTCCGCTGATGAAAAAACTGCAGAGCTCCGCAACAGGCCTGGAATCCCCCATCCTCACCACGCTCCCCGCTATTACTCCCCCTCTCCCCGCGAGCGGGGAGAGGGCTGGGGTTAGGGGTGTAGCCGAAGCCGCTGCCCCTCACCCCCACCCTCTCCCCCAGAGGGGGCGAGGGAGTGAGAGGCCTGAAGTCGTTTATCGCCAGGCCGGCGACCGCTACCTCCTGGTGGAATACGGCCCCCTGGTCCTGGACCTCACCCTGCGCTTCCGCGTGCACGCCCTCATGCAGTGGCTGCAGAAGAATCGCCTGCCCGGCATCCTGGACCTGACCCCCGGCATACGCTCACTGCAGATCCATTTCGATTCCCGCGTGCTGCCGCGTGACCGCCTGTTGCGTGAACTGCTGCTGGCCGAAAACGAATTGCCACCCGTGGAAGAAATGCGCGTGCCGACACGGACCGTATGGCTGCCCCTGTCCTGGGACGATGCCGCCACCCGTCTCGCCATAGCAAAATACATGCAGTCCGTACGCAAGGACGCGCCTTGGTGCCCTAGCAATATCGAATTCATACGCCGCATCAACGGCCTGGACAGTATCGAAGACGTGAAGCGCATCGTCTTCGATGCCAGCTACCTCGTGCTCGGCCTGGGTGACGTTTATCTCGGCGCCCCCGTGGCCACGCCGGTGGACCCACGCCATCGCCTGGTCACCACCAAATACAATCCGGCGCGTACCTGGACGCCGGAAAACGCGGTGGGCATAGGCGGCGCCTATATGTGCGTCTACGGCATGGAAGGCCCCGGCGGCTACCAGTTTGTCGGCCGCACCCTACAGATGTGGAACCGTCATCGTGTCACCGACGCCTTCGAGGCCGGCAAACCCTGGCTGCTGCGTTTCTTCGACCAGATCCGTTTCTATCCGGTGGGCGAACAGGAGCTGCTGGACATGCGCCGCGATTTTGTCAGCGGCCGCTTCCAGCTGCGTATAGAAGAAGGCGAGTTCGCGCTGGCCGATTACCAGGAATTCCTGGCCGACCATGCGGACGACATTGTCGCTTTCAAATCCACCCAGCAGTCGGCTTTCGAAGCGGAGCGCGAACGCTGGCGCGCCAGCGGCCAGGCCGAGTTTGTCAGCGAGGCCATCAGCACTGGCGGTGGCGAAGAAGAAGCGGCCCTGCCTGAGGGCGCACGCGCTGTTGCCGCGCATGTCCCGGGCAATGTCTGGAAAGTGATGGCGGCGGCGGGCGACAAGGTGAAGAAGGGCGACACCCTGCTCATCATCGAATCCATGAAAATGGAATTCGCCGTGGCGGCGCCCTGCGATGGCGAGGTGCTGTCCTTGCAGGCTGTCGAAGGCAGCCAGGTAAGCGGAGGCGCGCGTCTGCTGGTATTGCAGCCGGTGGAATAAAAAGGGGTTTATCCACCTGGCTCCAAAAAAGCCTTGGTCATTCCCGCGCAGGCGGGAATCTCTTGAACGTCGGCAGGGTTTCTGCAGACCCACTGCCTATTCGGGAGATTATTCGCTTCGCCGCCGCCTGCGGCGGTTCAACACCCTTCCAGCGGCCGCCTGCGCGGGAATGCAGGCTCTATAAAAAAGCCCCGCTGCATGGGCAGATGCAGCGGGGCTTTTTCATGGCAGGCTCTTACTGCACGTGGGTTTGCCCCAGTGCCAGTCCGGCAATGGCGGTCGTGCCGCTGCCTATGCTGCCAAGGTTGGTGGTGGTGCCATCGACCAGGTTGATGCGGTAGAGGCTGGTGACGCCGCTCACGGTCAATGCAGCATAGGCGCTGCCGCTGCTGACCGCGGCATTATTGCTGCTTGCGCGCACCTGGCTCTGGATATCGAAGCCAAGTGGTGCGCTGAAGTCCAGCATGCTGCCGCCCAGCGTCAGTGCCAGGCCGCTGGTGAGCGTGCCGGCATTGGGCGGGGTCTGGATAAACAGGCTGTTGCTGACGTTGTCCAGGGCATACAGCGTGGTCACCGTGGTGCCCGCCACGCTGTTGGTGTAGGCCGAGCCTGTGGAGGAGGTGGCCGCGCCATTGATGGCGCCGTCCGGATTGCTGCCGGTCACCGCGACAGCGCCGCCATTATTGCCGTCCACGCCCAGGCCGGTGTCGGGATGCAAACGGAAATTCAGGCTGCCGGCGGTGACGCGGATACGGTCCACGGCGGGATTGAAATTGAAGCCATAGCCATTGGTATCGGCAGGGAAATCGACCGCGGTCACGCCATCCGTGGTGAAGGCCACGCTGCCCGCCGCGCCTATCACGGTGGCGGCACCGGTTTGCGGATCCAGGCGATAGACGCTGCCGGTATCGGCGCCGGCATTGATGCCCAGCGCATAGAGCTGGCCGGTGGCGGGGCGATAGTCGATGCCTACCAGGACTTCACCGGCATTGACGCCGGTGATGCCGGCGGTGGTGACGGTGCCCGGTGTGCTGCTGCTGAAGCGCAGCAGGTTCGCGCCGCCGCTGCTCAAGGCAACCATGGCGATGCTGGAGGCCTGCACCGCGAGACCGGTGATGCCGCCACTGCCTATGGCCGTGGTGTTGCTGATCTGGCCATTGGTGAGGTCGACACGGGCCAGCAGTTCGGTCACGCCGCTCGCCTGTTTGATGACGGCGATGCCGCTGCCGCTGCCGACCGCGGTATTGGAGCTGCTGGCATTGACGCCGGCCGCGATATCGAAAGCCAGCACGCTGAATACCGCGGGGCTCAGCGTTTTCGCCAGGGTCAGGGCGCCGGTGTTGGGCGGATTCTGGATATAGAGTTTGCCCACCGTTTCATCCAGCGTGTACTGCGTGGTGATGCTGGTGTTGCTGCTGTTATTGGTATACGCCGTGCCGTGGCCATTGGCGGCGCCACCGCCGACATTGAGGGCGCCATCCATGTTCAGGCCGGTCACGCTGCCCGCCGCGCCGCCCAGGTCACCATCGACAAAGGCGCCGGTATTGGGATTGATGCGGAAATTCTCGCCAATGCTGCTGACCACGCGGATACGGTCCACGCTGGGATTGAAATCCATTTCGAAGCGCGTGCTGGCGTTGGCATTGCCGATGGCAACCGGATTGCCCAGGGCGTCGGCAAAGGTGCCGGTGCTGCCAACGGCAGTGGCCACCAGGGTTTCCGGATGTATCACGTACAGCTGCAGGCGCGGCGTGGTGGCGTTATAGCCCAGGCCATAGAGATAGCCGTTTTGCGGGCGGCGATCGATGCTGACCAGGGTGTCGCCCACCGCCAGCCCGGTGACGGTGGCGGGGGTGCTCAGCCCGGAGGGACTGGCCAGGTCCACCGCCGCCAGGCGATTGCTGCTGAACAGGATATTGGCGCTGCCGGAATGGCTGGAAACGCTGTTGCCGCCCGGGCTGGCGCTGCC
>DASUXS010000278.1:0-2046 GCA_036377855.1 Moraxellaceae bacterium | reverse complement strand
TGCCATGCGCAACTACTTCGCCAACCTCAGCGGCGAGCAGGTCACCAATGTCTACGACATGGTGCTGGCCGAGATCGAAGCCCCCCTGCTGGAAGTGGTGCTGGAATACACCCGCGGCAACCAGACCCGGGCCTCCGAAATCCTGGGCCTGAACCGCGGCACGCTGCGCAAGAAGCTCAAGGACCATGGGCTGATGTAAGCAGGAAGCGGAAAAATCCAAAAAGGGCGATCTCGCCCTTTTTTATTTGTGGTTCCTTCTCCCCCGCACGGGGGAGAAGGTGCCCGAAGGGCGGATGAGGGGTGGTGGTCAACAACCCCACCCCTCACCCCAACCCTCTCCCCGCCCGCGGGGAGAGGGGGCACAAAAGCATTCGTACAGCTAGCAGGTAACCCCCATGAGCCAGACCGTCAAACAGGCCCTGATCTCCGTCTCCGACAAGACCGGCATCGTCGAATTCGCCAGCGAACTCGCCGGCGCCGGCGTCAAGCTGCTGTCCACCGGCGGCACCTTCAAGCTGCTCAAGGACAGCGGCATTGCCGTGACCGAGGTCTCCGACCACACCGGCTTCCCGGAAATGATGGACGGCCGCGTCAAGACCCTGCATCCCAAGATCCATGGCGGCATCCTCGGCCGTCGCGGCCAGGACGATGCGGTGATGGCCGAACACGGCATCAGCGGCATAGACCTCGTGGTGGTCAACCTCTACCCCTTCGCCGCCACCGTGGCCAAGCCCGGCTGCACCCTGCCCGACGCCATCGAGAACATCGATATCGGCGGCCCGACCATGGTGCGCTCCGCCGCCAAGAACCACGCCCATGTCGGCATCGTGGTCAGCGCCGCTGACTACAGCCGCGTGCTGGACGAAGTGAAGGCCACCGGCGGCCTTTCCTACGAAACCCGTTTCGACCTGGCCGTAAAGGCGTTTGAACACACTGCCGGCTATGACGGCATGATCGCCAACTATCTCGGCGGCCTGGTCGGCGAAAAGAAGGGCGACCTCGAAGCCCGCGACGCTTTCCCGCGCACCTTCAACACCCAGTTCCAGAAAGTGCAGGACCTGCGCTACGGCGAAAACCCGCACCAGCGCGCTGCCTTCTACACCGAAGCCGCCCCCAAGGAAGCTTCCGTGGCCACCTCGCGCCAGCTGCAGGGCAAGGAACTGTCCTATAACAACATCGCCGACACCGATGCCGCGCTGGAATGCGTGAAGTCTTTTGCCAAGCCGGCCTGCGTCATCGTGAAACATGCCAATCCCTGCGGCGTGGCCGTGGTGCCCGATGCCGACGGCGGCATACGCAAGGCCTATGACCTGGCCTATGCCACCGACACCGAATCCGCTTTCGGCGGCATCATCGCCTTCAACCGCGAACTGGATGCCGACACCGCCAAGGCCATTGTCGACCGCCAGTTCGTGGAAGTGATCATCGCGCCCTCCATTTCCGCTGCCGCCCTGGAAATCACCAAGGCCAAGCAGAATGTGCGCGTGCTGGAATGCGGCGCCCTGCCCGCCATCGATGCGCGTGCCTCGCAGTGGGATTTCAAGCGCGTCACCGGCGGCCTGCTGGTGCAGGACCAGGACCTGGGCATGATCAAGGATTCCGACCTGAAGATCGTGACCAAGCGCGCTCCCACCGAAGCTGAAATCCATGACCTGATTTTTGCCTGGAAGGTGGCCAAGTACGTGAAGTCCAACGCCATCGTCTACGCCAAACAGCGCCAGACCATTGGTGTCGGCGCCGGCCAGATGAGCCGTGTGAATTCCGCGCGTATCGCCGCCATCAAGGCGGAACATGCCGGCCTGGAAGTGAAGGGCGCCGTGATGGCCTCCGATGCCTTCTTCCCCTTCCGCGACGGCATCGATAACGCCGCCAAGGTCGGCATCGCCGCCATCATCCAGCCCGGTGGCTCCATGCGCGACGCGGAAGTGATTGCGGCGGCGGATGAACACGGCATGGCCATGGTGTTCACCGGCATGCGTCATTTCCGTCACTGACGATTAACCCCCCTCTCCCCAGACATGGGGAGAGGGCCGGGGTGAGGGGTGC
>DASUXS010000277.1:0-3172 GCA_036377855.1 Moraxellaceae bacterium | reverse complement strand
CACGCTGGATTTTTCCACCTGGCGCTGCAGCACCGGATCGGCCACGCGCAGGTTGATGGCCAGCTGGTGCTGGGCGGCCAGCAGGTAGAGCGTGTGCAGTTCCAGCCAGAGGCGCGGCGGTGTGTTCAGGTAGAGCTGGGTGGAGCGCAGCAGGTTGCCGGTGAGTTCGGTGATGGCGCGGTGCACGGCCTGCGCGGCCAGCTTCATGAGTTCGACGTCGCGCTTGTGCAGGTCGAGACGGTCCAGGCTGGCCACCGCCACGGATTTGTAGCCGTTGGCGAGATGGCTCTGCATGGCCTGCGCCAGCGTGGCCACCTTGGTGGCGCGGTCCGGCAGCATCACGGACTGGTTGAGATAGTGTTTGGACAGGGCACCGGCCAGGGAGTGCACGGTGGGACGCAGGATTTCCAGCAGCTCGAAACGGGCCACCGGATCGATGTTCAGGCGGCTGATTTCCTGCAAGGTCTGGAAGACCTGACGCGAGGTTTCCCCGACATTGATCATGGGCAATGCCGCCACCCATTCCTTCAGCTTCTTGGGCTGGTGGCTGACCAGCGTGAGACGGGTCAGGTCCTGGGCGGGTAGGCGTTGCCGGAGTGCTTCGGCGCTGCTGACCATAAACATGATTCCCTGCGTTGTTGTTATGAGCGGCGCTGGCCTTGAGCATTCGAGCAGTAGTTCAAAGCAAAACTGCTAGCGCGGTCACAGGAATACCTGTTGCCATTCTTATCCATGGTGTCCGCGCGGGCAACCGCCATGCTGAAAAAAACACGGTTTTTTCAGTATTTACCGTGGAAATGTGGAGGAATTCAGGAGCTGGCAACACGGCCTTCCCGCTGCCAGGGACAGGCGTGCCCATAATCCCGACGAACGTCTTGGGCAGCGGGTTTTCAGCGGCTGACGGCTTGCTGACAGTGTGTCAGGAAGCGCTCCAGCCCCTGGGTACGGTATTTCTGGCGGTGTATCAGAACATAGAGCTCCCGTTCCAGATTCAGGAAGGGCGTAGCCAGCGGCACCACGCTGCCGGTGCGGAAGGCGTCCTCCAGGGTACGCCGCGACGCACAGCCAATCCCTATCCCTGACGCCACGGCATGCTTGATGGCCTCGCTGTGGCCGAACTCCAGCAGCAGGTTGATGCGCGGGATGCGGCCCAGCACGGCATTGTCGAAGACCTCGCGGGTGCCGGAGCCGGGCTCGCGTAATATCCAGTCCGCGCCGGCCAGGTCGGCTTCGCTGATGCGGGCCTGGCCGGCCAGGGCATGCGTGGGCGCGGCAAAGATCACCAGCTCGTCGCGGCACCAGGGCAGCACCTCGATGTCCGGTTCGTGGCAGTAGCCCTCGATGAAGCCCAGGTCGATCTGGAACTGCTCCAGGGCCTGGATGACATGCTTGGTGTTCGCCACCTCCAGCATGAGCTGGGCGCCGGGGTGCTGGCGCATGAAGCTGCCTATCAGCCCCGGCATCATGTAATTGCCTATGGTCATGCTGGCGCCTATGCGCAGCGGGCCTATGAGGGCGTCGTCACTGGCCGCCAGGTGCTCGATGTCGGCGACGCGGGCCACGGCGTCCAGGGCCTTGGGCAGCAGCAGGCGGCCGGTGTCGTTGAGCTGCAGGCGCTTGCCGATGCGGTCGAAGAGCTTGCGCCCCAGCTGGCTCTCGAAATCCGCCAGCGCCATGCTGGTGGCGCTCTGCGTGATGCTCAGGGATTCCGCGGCGCGGGTGACGTTGCCGGACTGGGCCACGGCAATGAAGACCTCGAGCTGCTTGAGGGTGATACGCATGGCACTCCACCAGGGCTCATCAGCGCTATTGATGATGGAGTCAGGGTAGGCTCTGTTTGGCCGATAAGGCAAGCCGCTATTTGCGCCGGGCGCCCGGAGGCCTATTCGATGCGGGAGCGGTAGTTCAGCGTCCAGGCGGTGGTGCCACCGGTGATGACGCCCATGGTGCCGCTCAGGGTGATGCGGAAATTGGTGACGGCGCCATCATAGCCGGCCGGTGCGCCGCCGCCGCCGGATACCGGGGTATAGGTCCAGGTGCTGCCGTTGTTGTTGGAGTATTCGATGCTGCCGGCGGGCATGGTCAGGCCGGAGCTGCCGGCATTGAACTGGAAGGGCACGCCGCTGCCGTAGGTATTGAGGTTGAGAGCGGTGAAGGGGCTCATGGCGTCCGTCATCACATAGCTCTTGGCGGCGCCGCCGGTATTGGTGGCCTGGATGCTGTAGGCGATCTCGCTGCCGGGATTGCCGCTGGTGATGACGGTGCCGCCGACATTGGTCGCCGACTTGACGATGGTGACGGCGGGCGCGGCCCAGATATTCGTGCTCGCCGCCGAGCTGTTGTTGTTGGGATTGATGTCGATGTCGACCTGGCTGACGGTGGCGGTGTTGGTGATGACGCGCTGCGTGGCGCCGGCCGAGGTGGCCGCCACCGTGATGGTGCGCGTCTCGCCCGCGGTCATGGTGCCTATATTGCAGGTCAGCACCCGTGGCGTGCCGGTGGCCAGGGTGCAGGTGCCGGCGCCGCCGGTGATGCCGACAGTGGTGTTGTAGGTGACCCCGGTGGGCATGGAGTCGGTGACCACGACGCTGCCGGCGGGATCGGTGTAGGCATTGGCCACGGTCAGCACATAGTTGAAGGCGGAGTTCACCATCACGTCCGCCGGCGCGGTCTTGGCGATGGTGATGTCCACGGGGTTGCTGACGGTGACGTTGCGGATGTCGTGATAATTGTCGGAGCCGCCGGTGGAGGCGGCAAAACCGATTTTCAGCGTGGCGGGCGGAGCCGCGGTCAGCGGATAGGCGTTGATGAGGCGGGTGAAGGCGGCGGCGCTGCCGAACTGCACGTCGACGCTGACGGTCCAGGCGCTGCCGCTTTTCAGCATGGTGATGCGGGCGCGGCGCCAGTTGGTGCCGGTGTCGGGACGGGTGCCGCAGCCGGTGCAGTCCAGGCTGGCCGGTGCGGTGGCGCCGGTCAGGTAGCTGTAGGCGGTGCCGGGCAGGGTGCCGGTGCCGTCCCAGTCGCCGGGGCCGCGTATGGAAACGGAATCCGCCACCGCGCCCGGCCCCCCGTTCTTGCAGCGGTCGGCGGGGTTGGAGAAATTGCCGAATTCGTCGAAGGCGATGCCGACATAGGCCTTGCTCATGCCGGCATCGCCGGTACCGCTGGCGGC
>DASUXS010000276.1:0-3830 GCA_036377855.1 Moraxellaceae bacterium | reverse complement strand
GAGCACGCCGACAACACCGTCGACATCCAGGAATTCATGATCGAGCCGGTGGGCTTCACCTCCTTCGCCGACGCCCTGCGTTGCGGCGCTGAAATTTTCCACGCGCTCAAGGGTGTGCTGAAAAAGCGTGGCCTGAACACCGCCGTGGGTGACGAAGGTGGTTTCGCCCCCAACCTGGCCACCAACGAAGATGCGCTCAAGGCCATCATGGAAGCCATCACCCTGGCCGGCTACAAGCCGGGTGAAAACGTCATGCTGGCGCTGGACTGCGCGTCCTCCGAGTTCTACAAGGACGGCAAGTACCACCTGGAAGGCGAAGGCAAGACCTTCACCTCCGCCGAGTTCGTGGATTACCTGGCTGACCTCGCCAACCGTTATCCCATCATCTCCATCGAAGACGGCCTGGATGAATCCGACTGGGCCGGCTGGAAGCTGCTGACCGACAAGATCGGCGACAAGGTGCAGCTGGTGGGTGACGACCTTTTCGTGACCAATCCCGCCATCCTCAAGAAGGGCATTGACCAGGGCGTGGCCAACGCCATCCTTATCAAGTACAACCAGATCGGTTCGCTGACCGAAACCCTGGATGCCATCTACATGGCCAAGGAAGCCGGTTTCGCCACCGTGATCTCGCACCGCTCCGGTGAAACCGAAGACGCCACCATCGCCGACCTCGCCGTGGCCACCGCCGCCGGCCAGATCAAGACCGGTTCGCTCTGCCGCTCCGACCGCGTGTCCAAGTACAACCAGCTGCTGCGCATCGAGCAGGAACTGGATCGTCGCGCGCCGTATCGTGGTAAAGCGGAATTCCGCGGATTGAAATGACGTAAAAAACGTCATCCCCGCGCAGGCGGGGATCTCCTGAATCCGGGCAGAGCCTTTTTAAAAGCCCACTGAGGATTCCTGAGGTCCCGCCTGCGCGGGGATGACGGAGAGTAAAAATGGAAAAAACCCTCTTCGGAAAACTGCTGTTGCTGGTCGCCCTGCTGGTGTTCCTGGTGTTGCAGTTCAATCTCTGGTTCGGAGAGGGCGGTGTCCGCGATGTGCAGGCGCTGAAGGAAGCCGTGGCGCAGCAGCAGCAGGAAAATGAAAAGCTGTCCGAGCGCAATCGCGTGCTCGAAGCGGAAGTGAAAGACCTCAAGAACGGGATGGAGGCGGTGGAGGAACATGGCCGCCTCGATCTCGGCATGATCAAGCAGAACGAAACCTTCTATCTCGTCACCGGCAATCCCGACGGCAAAAAGCCCGGCGCTTCCCCTGTGGACAGCGCGGCGCCCACGGAAAAGCCGGCTCCCGCCCAGGCGACGCACTGATGGCGCTCTGGTGCGTGGTGCCTGCCGCCGGCCGTGGCCTGCGCGTGGGTGGCGATCTTCCCAAACAGTATCTTCCACTCAATGGCAGCACGGTGATCCAGTGCACCCTGGACCGTCTCTGCCAGTTGCCGGCGGAAGCGGTCATCGTGCCGGTGGCAGCTGATGATGGCCGTGCCGGTGTGCTGCATTACCGCGATCCGCAGCGCATACGTTTTGTCGTGGGCGGTGCCGAACGCGCCGATTCCGTGCTGGCGGGCCTGGAGGCCATCGCCAACCAGGCTTCGGACGAGGACTGGGTGCTGGTGCATGACGTGGCGCGTCCCTGCGTGCGTATCGAAGACATCGAATTGCTGCTCGCCACCATTGCCGACCATCCGGTGGGCGGCCTGCTGGCCAATCCCGTGCGTGACACCATGAAGCGTGGCAATGGCGATGAAGTCGCGGAAACCGTGTCGCGCGACCATCTCTGGCATGCGCTGACGCCGCAGGTGTTCCGCTATGGTCTGCTGCGTGAAGCGCTGCAGGCCGCACGTCGCGATGGCCAGGCCGTGACGGATGAATCGCAGGCTGTGGAGCGTTGCGGCGAACGTCCGCTCTTGGTGGAGGGCGCGCGCGACAACCTGAAAATCACATATCCCGAAGACCTGCAGCTGGCGGAGGCCTTCCTGCGCCTGCAGGCAGAGGCCGGCCTATGAGCACGCAGAAACATCCCCGTATCGGTCACGGCATCGATGTGCACCGCTTTGGTCCCGGCGACCATGTCACCCTGGGCGGCGTGAATATTGCGCATGACCAGGGCCTGGTGGCGCATTCCGATGGCGATGTCGCGCTGCATGCGCTTTGCGACGCCATTCTCGGCGCGCTGGCGCTGGGCGATATCGGTAAGCATTTTCCCGATACCGATGCCAGCTTCAGCGGCGCCGACAGCCGCGGCCTGCTGCGCCATGTCGTGAAGCTGATGCAGGCCCAGGGCTATGTGCTGGGCAATGCCGACATCACCGTGCTGGCGGAGCGGCCCAAGCTGGCACCCCATATCGAGCTGATGCGCGAACGTATTGCTGAAGATGCTCAGGTGGCGGCCACGCAGGTCAGTGTCAAAGCCACCACCACGGAAAAGCTGGGTTTTGTCGGTCGCCGCGAAGGCATTGAAGCGCATGCCGTGGTGATGCTGTTCCCGGTTTGATGGATTTTTGGTTCGCGGCTGAGGCCGCTCCTACAAAAGCAATTCGTAGGAGCGGCTTCAGCCGCGAACTTTTTTGAAGATACAGAAACATGAATATGGATTGGTCCTCCTTCCTGCTGGAAAACCAGCCCTACGCCCTGGGCGGCCCCGTGGCCCTCGCCACGCTGCGTGCCGAACCCGAGGATTTCCGCGTGGATGAGCTGTCCGGCTTCGAGCCCAGTGGCGAAGGCGAGCATCTCTTCCTGCAGGTGCAGAAGCGCAACCAGAACACCGCCTGGGTGGCCGGCCTGCTGGCGCGTGCCGCCGGCCTGCGTGAAGACGCCGTCAGCTATGCCGGTTTGAAAGATCGCCGCGCCATCACCTCGCAATGGTTCAGCCTGCATATCCCGGATCGCCAGCTGCCGGACCTGTCTGCGGCGTGGAATGAAGACGTGCAGCTGCTGGCGCAGACCTGGAATGCGCGCAAGCTCAAGCGCGGTGCGCACCAGGGCAACCGTTTTGAAATCGTGTTGCGTGACGTGGAAGGCGACCATGCCGCCATTGATGCGCGCCTGCAGCAGATCCGCGACATCGGCGTACCCAACTATGTCGGCCCGCAGCGTTTCGGCCATGACAATGCCAACCTGCCGGCCGGCGAGGCCGTGCTGGCGGGCAAGCCGCGCCGCCGCCTCAACCATCGCGAGACCATGGGGCTGTCGGCCATACGCTCGGCGCTGTTCAACGCTGTGCTGGGTGAACGTATCCGTAACGCCAGCTGGAATGCCCAGCTGCCCGGCGATGTGCTGATGCTGGATGGTCGCGGCAGCTTTTTCCGTCCCGAAGCCGGTGATGCCGCCATTGCGCCGCGCGTGCAGCTGCAGGAAATCCATCCCACCGGGCCGCTGCCCGGCCGTGGCCCGTCCGCGGTCAGCGACGAGGTCCTGGCCCTTGAGCAGGCTGTGCTGCAGCCGGCGCAGGAGCTGCTGCAGGCCCTGGAACGTTTCGGCGTGGATGGCCAGCGCCGTGCCCTGCGCCTGCGCGTTGCGGATTTGCACTGGGATCGCCCGGATTCGGGCAGCCTGCGCCTGCGCTTTGCTTTACCATCAGGGGCCTTTGCCACCAGCCTGCTGCGCGAGCTGGTCCAGTTGAGAGAGTCCGCGAATGCGATTCCTGTTGAGTAATGATGACGGCGTGCAGTCGCCCGGCCTGGAAGCTCTGGCCGAGGCCCTGGCCACGCTGGGTGAAGTGACGGTGGTGGCGCCGGACAGCGAGCGCAGCGCCTTTTCCTCGGCGCTGACCCTGGACCGTCCGCTGCGTCCGGTACGCCAGAAAAACGGCTTCTGGGCCGTGAACGG
>DASUXS010000275.1:0-8952 GCA_036377855.1 Moraxellaceae bacterium | reverse complement strand
GGGCGACAGTGGTTCTGGAGGCGGTTGTTCTACGGGGACGACGTTCGCCCGGGGGCAAAAAAAAACGCGACCCTCGGGCCGCGTTTTTTATGGAACGGAACCGGCTCAGGCCAGCGTGGCCTTGCCCACGGCGGCAAAACCGAAGTGGCGGATCAGGCGGTCCTGGATGGCCTTGCGGATGGCGCGCACTTCCAGCTCGGAATGACGCGTGACCTTGCTCAGCACGATGCGGTGCAGATGCAGGATGGGCATGTTCTGCTTGAATTCGCGCAGGTCGCCCTTGGTGAGCACCGGCAGGAAGGGCACATTGGGGCCGAGCTTGGTCTGGATGAAGTTCAGGCCTATGCCCAGGGGCATGGGGCGGCGGCTGCCATTGGCCAGCGGCACCAGCAGCTGCAGCTTGCCGTCCTTGTCGGGGGCGATGAAGAGGCTGGTCTGCACCACGGCGTCTTCGTTGATATGACTGAAAGTGTCATGGAAGGCGTGCGGATTGGGCAGGATGATGAGTTTGCGGCCATCCTCGTCCGGCACGATGATTTCGTAATTGGTGTAGAGCTGCTCCACCGGCGGCGAATAAACGCAGAGCGACTCCTGGAAGCGCATCACGAAACGCGTGGCGCGCTCGTGGTCGGACAGCTTGGTCAGGTCCCAGACCAGGTGTTCGTTTTGGATGATGTCACTCATAGGCTTTCCCAGCTCACCCGGTGTAACCGTCTCGTGCCGCAGCAATACTGCGCACAACCATCCCCGAAACCCTGATTGACCACAAGAATTGCGCCTACCAACGGACTTTGGGAGCGACAAGAATACAGGACAGCACTTGCGGGCAGGCGGCAACCGTCCACAAAAACCTGTATTCGTCATAGGCGGCAGTGCAGGCTTGTGACAGGATTGGCCCCCGGTCTGCAATATCCGTCATATTTGCCATGGTGTCGCGCCACCACGGCGGGCACCCTGTCTGCGACCGTCCGCACCCCTACCGGAGAACAAGAAAATGCACGCCACGGCCCAAGCCCTGCTGGATGCCCATACCCGCCAAGTCCTGCAGAAGCTTTCCGGCAGCGACCTTGCCGCCCTGCTGGATGAAGAAACCGCCGCCCTCTGGGACTGGGCCGCCGCCCGCCCCGTGAGCGCTGTTGCCGATGAAGTCCGCGTTCGCGATTTCCTGTTGCGCAATGTCTTTGAAATCGCCCCCAGCGAGCGCCTGCTGGCCCAGATCGGCACGCTGGCCACACGCGCCCTCAAGAGCCCGCTGAACAAGAACACCAAGCTGGAAGACCTGCTCAACGGCCGCGAATATGACCTCATCGTCGATCGCCTGATTTCGCTCGAGGAACTGCGCCGCGAAATCGTGCACGCCGTGATGCAGAACCCCTCTGTCACGCAGCTGGTGTCCGACCTGGTCTACAACGGCGTGAAGAACTACATGGCCGAAAATAGCGGCCTGGCCAAAAAAGTGCCGGGCATGTCCTCGCTGATGAAGGTGGGCAAGGGGGTGATGGAGCGCGTGGGCGCCGACGACGCCCTGGAGGGCGCGCTCAAGAGCTATGTGAAGCGCAATACCCGCGCCACCATGGAAATGAGCGAGCGCCTGGTCGAGCACGCCCTGGAGACCCCCAAGCTCAAAGCCGTGTCGCGCCAGCTCTGGGCCCAGATAAAGGGCATGCCGCTGGAGCGCGTGACGCGCTATGTGGTGGAAGACGATGTCGAGGACGTGGTGGTCATAGGCAACACGCTGTGGAACCACTTCCGCCAGACCACCTATGCCCGCGAGCTGCTCAACGAGCGGGTGCATGCCTGGTTCGAGAAATGGAGCCAGGACCCCGTGGTGTCGGTGCTGGAAGGCCTGGGCCTGGATCGCGCCCGCCTGCAGCAGGAAGTGCGCGAGATCGGCGTACCGCTCGTTGCCGAGCTGCAGAAGTCCGGCCATCTGGAAGCCCGTGTGCGCGCCCACCTGGGCGAGTTCTACGGTTCCGCGGAAGTAGCCGGCCTGCTCGGCAAATAAGCGGCCTGGCGGCAAAGAAAAAGGAGCCATTCGGCTCCTTTTTCATGTCACATCGCATTTACTTCACTTTCTTGCGTCCGTAACGCAGGTCGTCCTCGGCCTTGCGCCGCTCTGCCAGGCGATCGATGCTGTGGTTCACGTCCGTCCGGCAATCTTTTTCCGCGCGGGCGCGTTCGGCGTCATAGGTGTAGTCCCCGGAGCGGCCGTAGAAGGTGCGGCGGGAAATGTTCTTGGCCACCTCGTACAGCTCGGGATCGTCCGCCGCAATGGTTTCCAGGTTCTCGATATGTGAAAGCACGAAGGCCTGGCGCTCGCCCTCGGCATCACGCGACGAGCCCCCGTAATAGCCGCCGGCGCTGCTGTTGCGCTGGTCCGCCGTGCGCTTTTCCCAGGAGCGCATGGCCAGGGCACAGAGATAATTCACATCCGACAGGGACATGTTCACGGCCATGACCACGGTGCGGTCCGCATTCGCGCTCTTCACCACCTTGGCATCACTGCCGCAGGGCTGCTGGCTGAACACCTTGCGACCGTTTTCCTCGCACTGGTAGATCTGCCCGGCCTGCGCCGTGGCGCTCATGCCCAGGCCACCCATCATCCCCAACAAGCCCAGTACCAGGCCCGACTTCCTCATGACGCCCCCAACAAGCCAACAGCGGAAGCTGGCAATTTATCAGCTCCCAAAATCCTCGCAAGCAATGCAATCAGCGCATCATTCCGGCCATCTGCAATGGCTTGTCAGGTCGGCAGCAATTTACCGCTGCACAACACCGGTCCGGTGGGCGCCCCGGTGGGCGAGCCCCCGCTGGGCTCCAGGCTGACCGCCAGGGCCACACCCTCCGCCAGCAGCTTGCTGCGCGCCGCGTCCAGCACCATGCGCGCATGGCGGTCGTCATGCATCGTGATGACCCCCAGTGACCGCGGCCCCCCCTGGGCAGGAATGGCCCAGAGCTCCAGGTCGCGGCCCGGCGGCAACTTCACCGCGCCGATATGGGAGAGCTCCAGGGCCGAGCCATCCGCATGACGGCGCACTATCCACATGGCCTCGGCCTTGTCCGGCGCCAGCACCGCCAGCTCCTGCAAGACCGGCGGCGCGGGTGGGACAGGGGGCGCCGGACGCATCACCAGCACCAGCGCCAGCACGGCGGCCAGGGCGGTGCCGCCCCAGGCCAGGCCCAACCAGAAACGCGGTGCCCGGCTTCCCGCCGCGCCGGGACGCGCCGGGAACAGGCGATGCTGCAGCTGCGTCCAGACATGGCCGGGGACCGGCACCGGTTTCACCGCCTGCGCCCAGGGCGACAGCCGCTGTTCCCAGGCCGCCACCTTGCGGCGCAGGCCGGGATCATGGGCCAGCAGTTTTTCAAAACGCAGGCGGGCCGGGCCGTGCAGCGTGCCCAGCACATACTCCGCCGCCAGACGATGCTGCAATTCGGGATGGTCATACTTCATGTCGACGACCCTTCCTGCAGGCAGCCCTTGAGCTTTTCCAGGCCGCGCCGTATCCAGGCCTTCACCGTGCCCAGCGGCGTGGCCAGCTTGTCCGCCAGCTCGGTGTGCGTGAGGCCATGGAAAAAGGCCAGGCGCACGCTTTCGCGCTGACGCTCGTCGAGATGTTCCAGGCAGCGCGCCAGCCGACGCGCATCGGCGTCTTCCAGCATGCGCTCCAGCGGGCCGGGGCCGTCATCCTCCACCAGGTCCCAGTCGGGCTCGGGCAGCGAAGGCAATTCGCTGCGGTTGCGGCGCAGGCGGTCGATGGCGCTACGCCGCACGATGGTGGCCAGCCAGGTCGTGGCCGTGCCGCGCTCGGGCTGGTAGCTGCCGGCGGCATGCCAGACCTTCACATAGGCCTCCTGCAGCACTTCCTCGGCGAGGTCGCGGCGGCGCAGCAGAGCCAGCGCCACGCCGAAAAGCTGCGGTGAACTCAGGCGGTAGAGCTGTTCGAAGGCGCGCTGGTCGCCCAGCGCGGTGCGATAGAGAAGCGGGGCCAGATCCTCGGCCATGGTCATTCCCGTCTTGGTGGTCTTATTGGTGGTCATGGGGGCGGAACGCAAGCCAGCCGTCCGCAAAGACCTGAACTGTAGCAGGTCAAAGGAAAACGTAGCGGTGAAAAGCGTCACTGTTGCTGGCATGGCGTATTGGCGGGCAGCCCTCCTCTTTCCTCTTTACGCAGCGGAGGGCGGGCAGGATGCAGGCCGGACAAAAGAAAACGGGGGCCCGGGCCCCCGTCTGCCACGGCTTTGACGCGCCTCAGGCCAGCAGGTCGAAGCGGTCCAGGTTCATCACCTTGGTCCAGGCCGCCACGAAGTCCGCGACAAAGCGGGCCTGGGCACCGGACTCGGCATAGACCTCGGCCAGGGCGCGCAGCACGGAGTTGGAGCCGAACACCAGGTCCACCCGCGTGCCCGTCCATTTCACGGCGCCGGTCTTGCGGTCACGGCCTTCGTAGCTGTCACCGGCGGCCGTCCACACCGTGCCCATGTCCAGCAGGTTGACGAAGAAGTCCGTGGTCAGCGCGCCGGGACGGCTGGTGAGGATGCCGTGGCGGCTGCCACCGACATTGATGTTGATGACGCGCAGGCCGCCGATCAGCACCGTGAGCTCGGGCGCGGTCAGCGTCAGCAGCTGCGCCTTGTCGATGAGCAGCACTTCGGCCGGCACGCTGTATCTGCCTTTCAGGAAATTACGGAAGCCATCCGCGATGGGCTCCAGCACCGCGAAGGATTCCACATCGGTCTGGTCCTGCGCGGCGTCGACACGGCCGGGCGCAAACGGCACCTGTACGGTGACGCCCGCGGCTTTCGCGGCCTGCTCCACGCCGACACCGCCGGCCAGCACGATCACGTCGGCCAGCGACAGCTTGCCCGAGGCTTTCTGGATTTCCTCGAGCTTGGCCAGCACCTTGGCCAGCTGTGCCGGCTGGTTCACCGCCCAATCCTTCTGCGGTGCAAGACGAATACGCGCACCGTTGGCACCGCCGCGTTTGTCAGAGCCACGGAAAGTGGAAGCAGAAGCCCAGGCGGTGCCTACCAGCTCCGACACGGACAAACCGGAAGCGGCGATCTTGCCTTTGATGTCCGCAATATCCGCCGCACTTGGCGCCGGCAGCGTGGCCTTGGGCAGCGGGTCCTGCCAGATCAGCTCTTCTTTCGGCACTTCCGGGCCGAGATAGCGGGCACGCGGCCCCATGTCGCGGTGCGTGAGCTTGAACCAGGCCCGCGCGAAGGCATCGGCGAAGGCCTGCGGATTGTCGAGGAAGCGGCGTGAAATCTTTTCGTAAGCCGGATCGAAACGCAGCGACAGGTCGGTGGTGAGCATGGTCGGCTTGCGTTTCTTGCCCGGGTCATGCGCATCGGGGATGACCTCGGGCGCATCCTTGGCCACCCATTGCGTGGCACCGGCTGGCGATTTCTCTTTCACCCATTCGTATTTGAAAAGGTTTTCGAAAAAGAAATTGCTCCATTGCGCCGGCGTCTGCGTCCACGTGACCTCGAGACCGGAGCTGATGGCATCGGCACCGCTGCCGGATTTATAGCTGCTGGCCCAGCCCAGGCCCTGGGCCTCCAGCGCCGCGCCTTCAGGATCCGCACCCACATGGTCGGCGGTGCCGGCGCCATGGGTCTTGCCGAAAGTGTGGCCGCCGGCGATCAGCGCCACGGTTTCCTCATCGTCCATGGCCATGCGCGCAAAGGTTTCACGGATGTCGCGCGCGGCGGACACCGGATCGCCGTTGGCATTGGGGCCTTCGGGATTCACATAGATCAGGCCCATCTGCACGGCAGCCAGGGGATTTTCCAGGTCGCGCTCGCCGGAATAGCGTTTGTCGCCGCCCAGCCAGGTGGTTTCCGTGCCCCAGTACACGTCGTTGTCCGGCTCCCAGGAATCTTCGCGGCCGCCGGCAAAGCCGAAGGTGCGGAAGCCCATGGTTTCCAGGGCGACATTGCCGGTGAGGATGAGCAGGTCGGCCCAGGAAATCTGCTGGCCGTATTTCTGCTTGATGGGCCAGAGCAGGCGCCGGGACTTGTCGATGTTGACGTTGTCGGGCCAGGAATTCAGCGGCGCGAAACGCTGCTGGCCGCGACCGGCGCCGCCACGGCCGTCACCGGTGCGGTAGGTGCCGGCGGAGTGCCAGGCCATGCGTATGAATTGCGGACCGTAGTGGCCGAAGTCGGCGGGCCACCAGTCTTGGGAATCCGTCATCAATTTGCGCAGGTCGCGCTTGATGGCCTCGTAGTCCAGCTTGCGGAATTCTTCGCGGTAATTGAACTGCTTGCCCAGGGGATTGGAGCGCTCGGAATGCTGGTTCAGCAATTCCACATGCAGGCGGTTGGGCCACCAGTCCTGGTTGGAGGTACCGCCACCGGCGGCGTGGTTGAAAGGGCACTTGGCCTGGTCGCTCATGATCCGTCTCCTTGCGGGTCTTAAAGGGATTTGCCTTGCGCATAAAGGGCACAGAGCTCCACCAGGAAGGTGGAGCTCCAGTGCACTGGCCCTGAGCCGGAGAAATCTTGCAGGTGTTTCATGACGGTCTCCTGGACAGCGCGGTGCAAGGCGCCAGGAAACCTTAGGACAGGCCGGAGAAAGCAGCCAATCAATCAACCCGTGATTGTCGATTGTTTTTCTAAATTGCTCAGCGGGTGCCCAGCCAGGCGCCGATGCTGGTCAGCACCAGCCCCGCCAGCAGCCATAGCGAAAACGGTTCGCCCAGGATGAGGGTGGCGCCGGTGCCCGCGATCGCTGGCACCGTGGCCATGGCCGTGCCCAGCCTGAGCGGGCCCAGCCGCGACAGCGCCTGCATGTACAGCACCATGGCCACGATGGCCACGAACACGCCCTGGTAAACCGCCTGCGTGACAATCACGGACAGCGGCGCCGCCATGATGCCCTTGGGCAGCAGCCAGGCATAAATGGGCAGGAAGAACAGCGCCGACAGCAGGGTCACGCCTATGGTGGTTTCCACCGGCGCAAAGCCCCAGCGCCGCACCAGCACCGTGTACACCGCCCAGAGTATGGAGGCGCCTACCAGCATGAGGTCGCCCGGCCAGCTCTGCGCCAGGCCATGCAGGCTGTGCAGCGCCAGGCAGCCCACGCCAGCGGCAATCGCGACCAGGGCATGCAGCAGCCGCGCCCGCGGCGGTTCACGCAGGATGATCCAGGCCACCGCCGCCACGAAGAAAGGCAGCACGCCGGACAGCAGCACGGCGCCATGCGCAGCGGGGGCAAAACGGAAAGCCCAGTAGGCCAGCAGCGTGTAGCCCACACCGCCGGTGAGCGCGAGCAGGATGAGGCGTGGATTGAGCAGCGACACCCGCCATTTGAACAGCCAGAAAGGCAGCAGCAGCACGGCCGCCGTGGCGAAACGCAGGGCCACGATGTCGCTGCCGTTCAAAGCGCTTTTGCCCGCCATGCGGCTGAGCAGCACGAAGCCCGCCCAGATCATCACCGTGGCCGCGGCATAGGCATAACCGGTACGCAGGGGGGAGGCGGTGGCAGACATGGCGGGACTCGGCGCGGATGAGCCCGGATTGTTCGGGTATTGGCGATTGAAGGCCAGAGCGGCGCGGGGAATGTTGGTTATTTCGCGGCGTGATGGGGGCCTGACACGCTCCCTGACTGCAAACGATTCGGGGCAGGCCCTTCAGCAGAAGCCCCAGGGGTGAAGGAAGGCCCGCTGAGGTTTCTGGGCAGTTTTTTGGCTACGGCCGGCGCTTTGCGCCTTAACTTGCTGCGCAAGTTAGCCTCGCCGAAAAACCGCGTGGAAAACATGCTGAGAAGCCTGCTCAGCCGAGCAGACTTCTCAGCATCCACGCGGTTTTTTCGTGCACCTGCATGCGTTGAGTCAGCAGGTCAGCGGTCGGCTCGTCATGCGCCTCATCCACCACCGGGAAGATGGAGCGCGCGGTACGCACCACGGCCTCCTGGCCCTCCACCAGCTGGCGGATCATCTCGTCGGCGTCGGGCTGGCCCTTGGGCTCGGCGATGCTGGAAAGCTTGGCATAGGCGCTGTAGCTGCCGGGGGCCACCGAGCCCAGGGCGCGTATGCGTTCGGCGATGGCGTCCACCGCCAGCCAGAGTTCGTTGTACTGCGCCTCGAACATGAGGTGCAGGCTGTTGAACTGGGGACCGGTCACGTTCCAGTGGAAGTTGTGGGTCTTGAGATAGAGGGAAAAGGTGTCGGCCAGCAGGCGCGAGAGGCCGTCGGCGATTTCCTTGCGCTGCCCGTCACTGATGCCGATATGTATGCCCGGCACGCCGGCCTTGCTCTCGGGCTTGGCTTTGGCGACAGAAGCCTTGGCGGGGGTTTTCTTGCTGCTCATGGAATGCTCCTTGCTGGTCACGATGCGTTGAAATGCTGGGCACTAACGGCTGCCCGCGGAAATCCGGCCAGCCCCGGCTCAGCGCCAGGGATGTGGCGCCGGCACGGCCAGCAGCACCGGCTGCGGCGCCGGCAGGCTGCGCACCACGGTCAGGGTCGCGGCCAACGCCAGAAGCATAGTCAGCACCAGCGCGGCTGCCGCCGCGGCGGCCACCGGCAGCAGGGCCAGCTGGACCAGGCCGGCATGCAGCAGGAGACCGGCACCGGCCACGGTAATGCCCGCGCCGGCCAGGCGGCGGGGATGGGAAGCGAGTCGGACCAGGATTTTCATATTGGTCTCCTATGATCTAAGTCGTTGAATTCACGGAGCCAGTATGATCAGCAGGGCTACATTAGTTAAATTGATTGCCTGTTGGTCTTTTATAAGAATCTGCTATTGATTGGTAAAAGCCGTCACTGAAGTCCATTGCCCCGGGCTCCTTGCCTCGGGCCCGTTAAGAGAACGCCGGGCAGGGAGCTGTCCGTTTACAGGGAGAAAGTGTTGTCCCACGCCCATGCATTCCTGCAGGACCTGGCCGTCATCATGCTGCTGGCCGGGGCCATCACCCTGATCTTCCACCGCCTCAAGCAGCCG
>DASUXS010000274.1:0-2762 GCA_036377855.1 Moraxellaceae bacterium | reverse complement strand
CAGCTGTTCGCTCATCTTCTTTCTCACCGGGTTGTGCGCCCGCCGCCAGGGCAGGCTCGGGCAAGGCGGCGAGCCGCCCGGCCCCGTTGCCCGGCTGTCACCAGCCGGGCGTCATTCAGCTACGGCCTTACAGGCCCATCTTCAGCGAGGCCTCGATAAATTCGTCGAGGTCGCCATCCAGCACCGCATTGGGGTTGGAACTTTCCACGTTGCTGCGCAGGTCCTTCACACGCGACTGGTCCAGCACGTAGGAGCGGATCTGATGGCCCCAGCCCACGTCCGACTTGGTCTCTTCCAGGGCCTGCTTCTCGGCGTTGCGCTTCAGTACTTCCAGCTCGTAGAGCTTGGCGCGCAGCAGCTTCCAGGCGCGGTCGCGGTTGGCGTGCTGGGAACGCTCGTTCTGGCAGGCCACCACCGTGTTGGTGGGGATGTGCGTGAGGCGCACGGCGGAATCGGTCTTGTTCACATGCTGGCCGCCCGCGCCCGAGGAACGGTAGGTGTCGGTGCGCACATCGGCCGGATTGATCTCGATTTCGATGTTGTCATCGATTTCCGGCGACACGAACACGCCCACGAAGGAAGTGTGGCGACGGTTGCCGGAGTCGAAGGGAGATTTGCGCACCAGGCGGTGCACACCGGTTTCGGTGCGCAGCCAGCCATAGGCATAGGGGCCTTCGATGCGCAGCGTGGTGGACTTGATGCCGGCGACTTCGCCTTCGGATTCTTCCAGCACTTCGCCCTTGAAGCCGTGGCGGTCTATCCAGCGCAGGTACATGCGCTGCAGCATCTGCGCCCAGTCCTGGGCCTCAGTGCCGCCGGCGCCGGCCTGGATATCCAGGAAGGCGTTGTTGGCATCCATCTCGCCGGAGAACATGCGACGGAATTCCAGGTCACCAACCGCCTTTTCCAGGCCGTTGAGTTCGGCGTCGACATCGCCCAGCGTGCCTTCGTCGTCTTCTTCCACGGCGAGGTCCAGCAGGTCTTTCGCGTCGACCAGGCCGGTGGCCAG
The DNA here is from genome assembly GCA_036377855.1 of Moraxellaceae bacterium. Classification (GTDB taxonomy): domain Bacteria; phylum Pseudomonadota; class Gammaproteobacteria; order Pseudomonadales; family Moraxellaceae; genus UBA2031. Next base: position 1,753 of record DASUXS010000274.1, on the reverse strand, counting down.
GCGGTCCAGCGTCAGCACCACGCCTTCCAGCTCCACGCGCTCGCGGCCTATGGCCTGGGCTTTTTCCGGATCATTCCAGAGCGTGGGGTCCTCGAGTTCGCGCATCACTTCCTCGAGGCGCTCTTTTTTCAGGTCATAGTCAAAGATACCCCCGGAGCGAGGAAGCACGCTCGGAGAGGTCTTTGATGCGGTTCAGGTAGGGATTGATTTCCATGGAAAACAGCAGCTTGAATCGGGAAAGGCGCGAATTGTAGCGGAAAGACCCGGCGCCCGGTACCGCCAGAAACGGCAACGGCCGCAGTAGCGGCCGTTGCGACGGTGGACTCACCGCCTGGAGGGGCTGGCAGCGCTAGGGAAAGGGTTCCACGCTGGCGGACACGGCCAGGCCCTGGCGGGGCTGGCTGCCGGAAAAATGGACCAGGAAGGTCGTATAGGTCATGGCCAGGGCGACCAGACCAAGCCCCAGGAACTGGGCTGTTTGGCGAAGGGACAACATGATGGGCTCCGTACGTCAGTGGTACTGCCCGGAACAGACCTGAAGGCGGCACGCGAGGTGCCGGAATGCGCCTGGTGGCGCCGGACCCGGACAGCAGGCCGGCTCCAAGGCCGGCAGGGCTATTAGAACAGAAGGCCCGGTTACGCCGGGGTGACGTCGGGTTAACTTGTGTAAACCTGCTGCCGCTGTGGCAGGTGCCTACTGCAGGGGCTCGAGGTATTCCACCCGCAGTTGCAGGGAGCGGGAGCCGCGGAACTCGTTGATGTCCAGACGATAGGCCAGGCGCACCCGTTTCGCCTGGTTAGGCCAGACCTCGCGGTCGACATTGAAGGCGATGGCATCGAAAACGCGGTTGGCGCCAGGATGCGACACGCTGAGCTTCACATGCTTTTCCTTGAGCAGGCGCTGCTCCAGGCAGAGGAACTCGCCGTGGAAAAGCGGCTCCGGGAAAGCCTGGCCCCAGGGACCGGCCTCGCGCAGCAGCAGGGCGAAATGCTCCGAGAAGCAATCCGGGGGCAGTTCGCCATCGGAATGCAGCACGGGCTCGAGATCGCGACGATCCGCCACTTCCCGCACCGCCGCATCGAAAGCCGCACGGAACTCCACCAGTCGCGCCAGCGGCAATGACAGACCCGCCGCCATGGCATGGCCACCGAAACGCGTGATCAGGCCGTGATGGCGGGCGGCCACCAAATCCAAAACATCACGGACATGGACACCAGGAATGGAACGTGCCGAGCCTTTGAGTTCGGTGGCGCCCTCGCCTGCCGGTGCAAAGGCAATCACGGGACGATGGAAACGGTCCTTGATACGGCCAGCGAGGATGCCGATCACGCCTTGATGCCAGCGCGAATCGTAAAGACTGAAGGCATGCGGCAGCGTGTCGGCGGAAATCTGCAGCTGCTTCAGCGCCGACAGCGCCTCCTGCTGCATGCCGGCCTCGATCTGGCGGCGATCGAGATTGAGGCCGTCGAGCTCACTGGCATATTGCGCCGCCAGTGTTTCCGAATCCGTCAGCAGGCATTCGATGCCATGCGACATGTCGTCCAGGCGACCGGCCGCATTGAGGCGCGGCGCCACCTGGAAGCCCAGGTCGGTGGCCACGATCTGGTCCTGGCGCTTGGCTGCCACAGCCAGCAGCGCCGTGATGCCGGGCACGCAACGACCGGCGCGTATGCGCAGCAGGCCCTGCTGCACCAGCACCCGGTTGTTGGCATCCAGCGCCACCACATCGGCCACCGTGCCCAGCGCCACCAG
>DASUXS010000273.1:0-2311 GCA_036377855.1 Moraxellaceae bacterium | reverse complement strand
AAGTGCAGGCCATGGATGAACGCCTGCTGGCCATGGCCGGTGGCGGTGGTGCCCTGGGCCGCGGCGGCATGATCACCAAGGTGCGCGCCGCGCGTCTTGCGGCACGTTCCGGCTGCGCCACCGTGATTGCCAGCGGCCGCGGCGACAACATCCTGGTGCGCCTGCGCCAGGCTGAAACCGTGGGCACGCTGCTGCTGCCCGAACAGGACCGTCTCGCCGCGCGCAAACAATGGCTGGCGGCGCATCTGCAGCATGCCGGCCGCGTGGTGATCGATGCCGGCGCCGTGCGCGCGCTGCGCGAAGGCCGTCGCAGCCTGTTGCCGGTGGGCGTGAAACAGGTGGAAGGCAGCTTCTCGCGTGGTGAAGTGGTGGCCTGCGTCGACGAGTCCGGTCAGCAGGTGGCCGTGGGCCTGGTGAACTACAGCGCCGACGAGGCCCGCCGCATTGCCGGCCAGCCCTCGGAAAAAATCGAGGCGCTGCTGGGCTATGTGGATGATGCGGAACTCATGCACCGGGACAATCTGGTGATGCTCTAAGGGTTTTTCTTCGCAAGGGGAGCGGTTTGGATAGCAGACGTCTGTTGATACCGCTCCTGGCCTGGCCCACGGCCGCTTTCGCGGAATTCAGTGCCCTGCTCTGGGACAACGATCTTTTCTCGCCGCGCAACACCGACGCCTATTACACCAACGGTTTTCTCTATCATCACATGTCCGATCCGGTGCAGCCGGAGCAGGGCCGGCGCTGGAGCAGCTGTCCCGGCCTCAGCACGCTCACGGATTTGGCCGAAGACGTGATGATACGCACCGATGCGGATTCGCAGTACCGGCACTCCTGGGGCTTTGGCCAGATCATACAAACGCCGGCCGACCTCGCCCGGAATCCGCCGGATCCCACCGACCAGCCCTATGCCGGCCTGCTTTACGGTGGCTGCGGTTTCCATGTGCAGGAGGATGGCCATGCCGAATCGCTGGGCCTGATCTTCGGCGTGGTGGGGCCGATGTCGCTGGCGGAAGGTACGCAGGACATCGCCCATGAAATCACCGGCAGCGAATATCCGCAGGGCTGGGAGCACCAGCTGGGCAACGAACCCGTGTTCAACCTGGTCTATGATCGCCAGCGCGTGATGACGCATCTTTCCGTGGACGGCCACGGCATCACGATTTTCGACAATCTCGGTTTTGCGGCCGGCAACCTGCTGATCAACGGCACCGTCGGCATCAACGCCCTGTTTGCCCGCAATCCGCGCGCGGCCTTCAGCCTGCGGCCGAATTTCCTGGGGCGTTATCCCTGGCTGTCCGAATCCCAGCCCCTGGGTTTCTATGCGGTGAGCAGCCTGCAGGCGCAGGTGGTGGGGCGCAATCTTTTCCTGGATGGCAACAGCTTCAAGGACAGCCCCTCGGTGGACAAGGAGTATGTGGTGGGCTCGGGGCAGCTGGTGATGGGCTATGGTTTTTCCTGCCTGGCGCTGCAGCTGGGCCTGAACTTCACGACGCGCACCTTCAAGACCCAGCAGGAGTCCTGGCCGCGTTACGGCACCCTGGGTGTCATCTGGGGCTGCAGCCCCTGAGCCCTTACGATCTGGAAGCTAGTCCAACGTGAAACTGCGTCCCACCGTCATCCTGGCCCTGCTGGGTGTGTATTTCATCTGGGGTTCCACCTACCTCGCCATGCGCTTTGCCATCGAGTCCATGCCGCCTTTGTTCATGGCCGGCATACGCTATGTGCTGGCGGGCGCCATCCTGCTGGTCTTCCTGCGCTGGCGTGGCCATGCCTGGCCGACGGGGCGGCAATGGCGGGACAGCCTCATCGTGGGCACGCTGCTTCTGCTGGGCGGCAACGGCATGGTGGGACTGGCCATGGAGCGCGGTGTCAGCTCCGGCATGTCGGCGCTGGTGGTGGGCGTGACGCCGCTGTTTGCCCTGGTCTTTGCCAGCTTCTGGGGGCAGCGCGCCAGCGGCCGCGAATGGCTGGGCATAGGCATAGGCCTGGTGGGGCTGGTGTTGCTGAACTTCGGACGTGAGCTGTCGGCCAGCCCGGTGGGTGCCGCCTTGTTGTTGCTGGCGGCGCTGTCCTGGTCCTTCGGTTCGATATGGGGCAAGCATCTGCAGCTGCCTTCCGGTTTCATGGCCAGTGCCTTGCAGATGCTGCTGGGCGGCGCCGTGCTTTTGGGCGTGGCCCTGCTGCGCGGTGAAAGCCTCACGGCCATGCCTTCGGAAAAGGCGATGTGGTCGCTGGCCTACCTGGTCTTCATCGGCGCCATCCTCGGCTTCTCCGCCTATGTCTACCTGCTGGAGACGGTGCGGCCGGCGCT
>DASUXS010000272.1:0-2124 GCA_036377855.1 Moraxellaceae bacterium | reverse complement strand
CGGATCGAAATAATCCAGCGCCTTGGTCATCAGCAGGTAGGTGTTGGCGTCGAAGTTGCGCGAGAAGGTTTCACCCTGGTGGCGCAGATAGGACTCCACCTGGAATTCCACGTCGAAGCCGTACATGAACTGGCCCGAGCGCAGGTCGCGCCCGAACTTCTGCTTCATGGCTTCGTCGGAGAGATAGGTGATGTGGCCGACCATGCGCGCCAGGATGAGGCCGCGGCGCGGATAGGTGTCGTACTGGTAGTAGCGGCCGCCATGGAAATCCGGATCGGAAATGATGGATTGCCGCGCCACTTCATTGAAGGCGATGTTCTGCGCCGACAGCTTGGGCGCGCTGGCGATGACCACGGCATGGCGCAGGCGTTCGGGGTAGTCGATGGACCATTGCAGCACCTGCATGCCGCCCAGCGAACCGCCGACGATGGCGGCCCATTGTTCGATATGCAGGTGGTCGGCGAGACGCACCTGCACATTCACCCAGTCCTTCACCGTCACCATGGGAAAATCCGGGCCGTAGTTCTGGCCGGTTTCCGGATTCAGCGAGGCGGGCCCGGTGGAGCCGTTGCAGCCGCCCAGGTTGTTGAGCGCCACGACGAAGAATTTATTGGTGTCTATGACCTTGCCGGGGCCTATGCATTCATCCCACCAGCCCGGCTTGGTGTCGGTCGTGCTGTGGTAGCCGGCGGCATGGTGGTGGCCGGACAGGGCATGGCAGATGAGCACGGCGTTGTCGCGCAGCTCGTTCAGCGTGCCATAGGTCTCATAGACGATGTCGAAGCCCGCCAGCGTGCGCTTGCACTCGAGCGTGAGCGGCTCGGCGAAGTGCACGGTCTGCGGCGTGACAAGGCCGACGGAGTTGGCGGGGAAAGCTGGGGACATGGGTGTTGCCGGTCATTCACTGGCCGGCAAGTGTATCGGCGGGGGCTGCCACTGAGAAGGCCGCGGCCCCCAGGCTGGGGTCCTTGAGGCGGCCCAGGATGTCTTCCAGCAGGGTCTGCTGCTCGCGCAGGGACTCACGCTGCTCCTTGAGCGAGCCGGTCTTCTCGAAACGGTTGTCGCCGAAGCTGCGCAGGCGCTCCAGCTTGGCCATCTGCACCTCGAGGCGCTTCTTGTACTCCAGGGTCTGCTGCATCAGCGGCGCCAGGGCCTGCTTGCACCAGCGCTCGGCGTCGCTGCGGGCACGCTCGTAGACCTGGCCGGACTCGCGCGCCAGGGTGTCGAAAAAACGGTCGGAGACCTTGGTCTGGCTGGCCAGCAGGTTGCCGAAACGGTTCTTGTAGGGCGCGGCCTGGTTCTCCAGCTCGCCCAGCTCCAGCAGGTAGACGCTGGCATCCAGCTTGGGCATGGGCGGGGCGGCGGCGCCGGTTTCCTGGGTGTAGCGCTCGTAGAGCTTCTGGATCAGGTTCTGCGTGACCTGCACTTCCTGCCCGAACTGCTGCAGGTCGGCCTTGAGGCCCTGGAAGAAGGTGGTCACGGCGGTGGGCATGCCCATGCCCAGGCGGTTGCCTTCGGCCTGTTCGCGCGAGCGGTTGAAATGCGATTCCATCTTCACCGGCGCCACGCTGCCGATGAGCTTGGGCAGCTGCTGCTCGATGAGCTTGCGGCTCTGCTGCAGTAGCGCCAGGCGCTTGTTGTACGACTGCTGCTCCTGCTGCGTGATGCGCGTCAGCGTCACCAGCTCGTGCTCGGTATCGCGGTGGCCGCTGGCCTGCACGCGCTCTTCGGCTTCCAGGCGCACGCGCTGGGCGAGCACGGCCTGGCGGCTGGCTTCCACCATGTCGTTGAGCTCGCGCAGCAGCGTGGTCTTGAGCGCCGCTTCCTTGGCATTCACCACGGAGCGCGCCAGCGCGGCTTCCAGGTGCTCGAGGCGGCTGCGGCGCAGCAGCTCGCCATCGCTGTTGAGGCGGGCTTTCAGGCCCTGCTTGGCCGACAGCGGCATGACATTGTCGGGCGACAGGTGCAACTGCTTGGCGGTCAGGCGCGACAGGCGCAGCACGGCATCTTCCGCCAGCTGCGGCTCTTCGTCCTCGTCCCAGAGCAGGTCGATCTTGTTGAGCACGGCATAGACGGCGGCGCCGCGGCGCTGCGCGATTTCCTTGACGTGGTTATTCCAGATGG
>DASUXS010000271.1:0-5042 GCA_036377855.1 Moraxellaceae bacterium | reverse complement strand
CGCGCCTCGCAGGCCCTGGCCGGCAACTGAGTCTGCCGCCTGGTCATGAAAAAGCCCGCATCTGCGGGCTTTTTCTTTGCTTCACTTTACTTCTGTTTGCGGAAAGGATGTTCCCGATATGCCTGGTTCAGGCCGCTCCGTTTACTGCGCCCCTTTGGCAAAAGTCAGGGTGTTGCCTGCCAGCGTCTTGAGCGTAAGCGTGTCGCCCTGCAGCTTGAAGTTGCCGACTTCCCCCAACTGCTTCAGCAGCTCGGTTTCGAATTTCATGCGCGGCTCCGGCCCCATCTTGCGCGTGGTGGCCAGCGCGCCGAAGACCAGGTGCTGGTCGCTCCAGCTGATGGTGGCGCTGCCCACGAAATGATTGACGCCGCTGAAGCCGCTGACATTGAGCTTGTCGCTGTCTTTGGCGGTATCCGGGTGCAGGGTCAGCAGGATGCTGCTGGGGATCTCGGCGATGTCGCTGGCCTTGGTCAGGGTCCAGCTGCCATTCAGGGTCTGCCGCGCCGCGGCGATCTGCTCGGGCGTTTTCAGCGGGGTGCTGCTGCAGCCGGTGAGGGCGGCCGCGCTCACACATAACGCCATCAGGGCAGTGCGCGTCTTCATGCAGGTCTCCATTCCTTGTCCGTAGTGATGCCCACAAGCCTAGCGGAACTGTAGCGATTGCCAGCGTCGCGGCCTGCCATCCATCGCAACACACATAACAGCAACAAAAAAGCCCGCTGAGGCGGGCTTTTTTGCAGTTCGTAGGAATCTGCGGATCAGGGCAGCAGGTGCTTCACGCCGTCGCGTTCTTCCAGCAGTTCGTTCAGCGTGAAGTCCATGCGCTCGCGGCTGAAAGCGTCGATTTCCAGGCCTTCCACGCGCTTGTACTCGCCACCTTCGCAGGTGACGGGCACGCCGTACATGACGCCTTCGGGGATGCCGTAGGAACCGTCAGAGGGGATGCCCATGGTGACCCACTTGCCGTTGGTGCCCAGGGCCCAGTCGCGCATGTGGTCGATGGCGGCATTGGCGGCGGAAGCGGCCGAGGACAGGCCACGGGCTTCGATGATGGCGGCGCCGCGCTTGCCCACGGTGGGCAGGAAGGTGTTGCGGTTCCAGTCTTCGTCGTTGATCAGGGCCTTGACGCTCTGGCCGCCGATGGTGGCGAAGCGGTAGTCGGCATACATGGTCGGGGAGTGGTTGCCCCAGACCGTCAACTTTTCGATGTCGGCCACGGCCTTGCCGGTCTTGGCAGCGATCTGCGAGAGGGCGCGGTTGTGGTCCAGGCGCAGCATGGCGGTGAAGTTCTTGGCGGGCAGGTCCGGCGCCGACTTCATGGCGATGTAGGCATTGGTGTTGGCCGGGTTGCCCACCACCAGCACCTTGACGTTGCGGCTGGCGTGGTCGTTCAGGGCTTTGCCCTGCACGGTGAAGATCTTGGCGTTTTCCTGCAGCAGGTCCTTGCGCTCCATGCCCGGGCCGCGGGGACGGGCGCCGACCAGCAGGGCGTAGTCCACGTCCTTGAAGGCCACGGCGGGGTCATCGGTGCCGATCACGCCGGCCAGCAGCGGGAAGGCGCAGTCGTCCAGTTCCATGATCACGCCCTTGAGCGCCTGCTGGGCCTTTTCCACCGGCACTTCCAGCAGCTGCAGGATCACGGGCTGGTCTTTGCCCAGCATTTCGCCGGAGGCGATACGGAACAGCAGGCTGTAGCCGATCTGGCCGGCAGCGCCGGTGACAGCAACACGAACGGGCTTCTTGGTGCTCATGGTGGACTCCTGGATAAGAAGAGGGAGGAGTAAGGCTCCCGGGAGGGCTGCTGCGGATGGCGGCAGCCTGTGTCCGCGGGCCCTCCGCAACAGATTGGGGATACGGAAGGGCCGGACGTAAAACCGGCGCGGATTGTACACGCGCCCTCCACAAGATGCGACCGCTGCCGGGCCGGTCTGGGGTAGAATCAGCGCCTGCCCCTGCATCAACCGGCCTCCGGGTGCCCCCCATGCTGATCCGCAAACTCTTCGGCTTCGAGAATGCCCATATCGTGCGCAACTGCACGAGCGACCGCTGCCGCCGCTCCATCCACGGCCACAGCTACAAGGTCGAGGTCATCCTGGAGGCGCATGCCCTGGACCATGGCCAGATGGTCTATGACTTCGGCCTCATGAAGGGCCATATCCGCACCCTCATCGACAGTTTCGACCACGCCATCTGCTACTGGGACCGCGACGATTCCGAGTACATCCAGGCTTGCGAGCAGTTCAGCGCGCGCTGGATACGGCTGCCGGTGTCGCCCTCGGCGGAGCAGTTCTCCCGGCTCTTCTTCGTGCTCACCGATGCCGTGCTCAAGCAGACCGAGATGCGCAACGGCGAGGCCGACGTGGAGCTGCACTCCGTCATCGTGCACGAGACCGCCACCGGCTATGCCCAGTGCTTCCGGGAAGACATCCTGAACCCGCGCATGGGCGCCATCGCCCTGGAGGACATCGTCTTCTCCGAGCAGGTGCGGCGGGAATGGGAGGACTACGAGCTCTACGAGAAGCTCAAGCGCGGCGACCGCTTCAGCAACCCCCTGGTGGAGCTGCAGGTGCCCTGAGCCCCGGGGGGGCCGGGGCAAGACACCTTCTGAAACAGAAGGTTACGTCACCACAACGTCGTCCGGCTTTCATCACCCTGTCATCTGTGGCAGTTTCAATGGCACAGACAAAAGACGAGTGAGAAGTGAAAAATGGAGATGTTGGAGTTCCGCGAGGAATGGATGGACGCCCAGGTCGATGGGCATGATGTGCCGCTGGACGAGCTGTATATGATCGATGATGCGGTGGAAATGTAACAACGACTTCAGGTCGTACCTGCCAAAAGCCCGCTCCCTGCGGGCTTTTTCATGCCCGTTTTTTGCCCACTCCCTACGGTTCGTCATTCCCGCGCAGGCGGGAATCTCATGGCTTCGAGCAGGGCTTCATTTTAGGCCCGCTGCGCATCAGGGAGATTCCCGCCTGCGCGGGAATGACGGTGTTCTGTTTAGGCTTGTGTAATAACTAGCGTCGTGTCGACAGCCCGATACGCCGCCGGTAATCCCCCGGTGTTTCTCCGGTCCAGCGTTTGAAGGCACGCTGGAACGCCCCCGGCGTGGAAAACCCCAGCACATAGGAAATCTCGCCAAAGCTCATCTGCGTGTCACGCATATAGCCCAGCGCCAGGTCCTTGCGCATATCGTCCAGCAGCGCCTGGAAAGTCGTGCCTTCGTCTTTCAGTTTGCGGCGCAGCGTCCAGTCCGGCATGCCCAGCAGTTCCGCCGTGGTTTCCAGCGTGGCGCTGTTGCCATGCAGCAGAGGGCCCAGCACGCCTTGCACACGACCACGGAAAGTTTCCGCGATCTGCAGCTGTTTGCATTTGGCCTGCGCGGCCGCCAGCAGCTGTTGTTGCAGCAGCGGTTCGGCATAACGCACGGGCAGGGCGGCGGCCTGCGGTTTCAGGCGCAGCAGCGTGCTGGCCTGGCCGAAGAGGACCGGTGCCTGGAAATAATCGGCATAGCGCTCGGCATAGTCCGGTGCCGGAAATTCGATATGCACTTCTTCAACAAGATCTTTTTCGCCCGTCAGCCATTCCAGCAGCGTCTGCCAGCTGGCCAGCAGGCTGTCGACCACGAAGCAGTTGAATTCGTTATAGGGGGCGATGGAATAGAAATGCACGATGCCCTGCGCGGCATCGTAACGCGACACGCCGCGATAGCAGCGGCTGTGCAGGATTTCAAAACGCAGCAGCATGTCCAGCGCTTCGCCGGCGGTATTGCTGGTCATGGCCAGGAGGCCGGGCAGGGCCATGTCGGTGACGCGGCTTTGCCGGCCCATCTCCAGGCCCAGCGCCGGATTGCCGGTGTCGCGTATGGTGTAGGCGCCCAGCTTCATCAGCGTGGTGAGGTCGATGCGGGCATCGGGATCGCGCAATTCCGCCGCGGTGAGGCCGACGCGGGCCAGCAGCACACCGGTATCGGCGCCCTGGCTTTCCGCCGTGCGCAGCAGCAACTGGATATAGGAGGCGGTGATGTCGCCGATTTTCATACCGGGCTCAGTCCGGGCCCCATGAGCTCACAGGGGCAGCGGTTAGGAACTTGTCAGCTAGGGTTATTGAGGCCTCAGGGGGCCGCCACTAAGGTCAGCCTCATCTGCCGCCGGCATTGTGGTTGTGATGCCCGCGGCCTGCAATACATGCTTATGCATGCCTGTTGCACGACCATCAGCCCGCCACCTGTTTGAGGAAGCCGCCATGTCCGGACCGTTCAGCCATCTGCTCCAGCCCCTGGACCTGGGTTTCACCCAGCTGAAGAACCGCGTCATCATGGGATCCATGCACACCGGCCTGGAAGAGGCGGGCTTTGATCGCCAGGCGGCATTCTTTGCGCGTCGTGCCGAAGGCGGCGTGGGCCTCATCATCACCGGCGGCATCACCACCTCCAAGACCGGCGGCCTCTGGCCCGGTGCCTCCGGCATGATGACCGAGAAGGATGTGGAGAATCACCGCCTGGTCACCGACGCGGTGCATGCCGCGGGCGGCAAGATCGCCATGCAGGCCCTGCATGCCGGCCGCCAGTCCTATGATCCGGCCATGGTGTCGGCATCCTCCAAGCAATCGCCCATCTATCCCTTCAAGCCGCATGCGCTGCTGGAAGAGGAAATCGAGCGCGAACTCAATGACTGGGCCACGTCCTGCCGTCTCGCCAAAGAGGCGGGCTACGACGGCGTGGAAATCATGGGTTCGGAAGGCTATCTGCTGAACCAGTTCCTCACCACGCGCGGCAATGACCGCGACGATGCCTGGGGCGGTGATGCCGAACGCCGCATGCGTTTTCCGCTGGAAGTGGTGCGCCGCGTGCGCGCCGCCACCGGCCCCGACTTCATCATCGTCTACCGTCTTTCCATGATGGACCTGGTGCCGGACGGCCAGACCTTCGACGAGATGATCACCTTCGCCAAACGTCTTGAAGGCGCCGGCGTGAACATCATCAACACCGGCATAGGCTGGCATGAGGCAAAGATTCCCACCATCGCCACCATGGTGCCGCG
>DASUXS010000270.1:0-2930 GCA_036377855.1 Moraxellaceae bacterium | reverse complement strand
GCATCTGGCGCATGGTCTGCGGCTCATGCTGGTCCAGCCAGTTGGCTTCTGCCTGGCGGCAGAGATGCGTCAGCGTGTCGGTGGCATTGATGGCACGGAACGCCGCCTGCCAATGCAAAGACAAAGAAGGAATGCGCGTGGCTTCGCGCTGGTCCAGCCAGGTGATGGCGGGCCGCAGGGCATGGCCTTCGCGGTCCACGGGCACCACGGTGCCGCGCTGCGTGGTCAAGGACACACCGACCACATCCGCAGGGCGATGCCCCTGCACCCACAGGCCGCGTATGGCCAGCACCAGGCTGTCCCAGTAGTAATCAGCGGACTGCTCCGCATAACCCGGTTCGGGCGCGTGATAGACCGGATCGAATTTCACCTGCGAACGCGCCAGCAGCTGTCCATCACGATCGAACAGCAGGGCACGCACGCTTTGCGTGCCGTTATCCAGCGCCAGCAGGGTTTCGGCCATCACACGGTCTCGGTTTTCTTGGCATCCTGCGCAATGGCATCCGGCAGGCTGTAATGGCGCTGCCAGATTTCGGCATAGCGCTCGCATTCGCATTGCCAGCGCGCTTCATCCCAGCCCAGTTCCTGGCAGCAGGGATCGCGCAGGTCGGCGAACAGGCCCTGGCCACCGCGCGGCAGCAGCAGGCCCAGGCGGGTACGGCGCAGCAGCAGGTCGTCCAGATGCTGCACCTGTTCATAGCGCAGCGCCCAGCGCAGCTCGGACCACAGCGTTTCCACTTCCGGCAGGGTCTTGAGTTCATCATCCCGGGCTTCCGCCAGGAACTGCGCGGCATGGAAACCGAAACGGCCTTTGAGACGCTGCAGGTCACGTGCCGGATAGCGCGTCTGCAAGACTTCGACGGGACGGAAGATGCGCGCCTTGCGCGCAGCAGCCAGCGCGCTGTCGAGACGGCCGGGGAAATAGGCGGCAGCGGCCTTGAGCACATCCAGCGCAATCAGACGGAAAGTGGTGAGCTTGCCACCAGTCACGGTGATGAGGCCCTGGTTGTCCCAGACGCTGTGGTCGCGGCGTTCCGCCGAAGGATTCACACCGCCGCCCGAAGCGACGATGGGGCGCACACCACTGAACGTGGCGATGATGTCTTCACGCGTGATGTTTTCTGCCGGGAACTGCGAATTCACACCGCGCAGGATGTAGTCGAGTTCACGGGCAGTGATGGAGGCTTCGATATCCAGGTCTTCACGATGGTCGATGTCGGTGGTGCCTATCACCGTACGGCCTTCCCAGGGATAGATGAAGAGCGGGCGCTTGTCATCGGCGTGCATGAAGATCACGGCTTCCGTCACCGGCAGGCGGCCAGGCGCCAGCACCACATGGCTGCCACGCTGCGGACGCACTTTCTTTTCGCCGGTCAGGCCTTCGCGCAGGCGGTCGGCCCAGGCGCCAGTGGCATTCACCACCACCCTCGCCTTCACTTCCGCTTCGCGGCCGCTCTGCACGTCAGTGAGGCGCGCACCGGCCACGCGGTCCTGCTGCATCAGCAGGGAGTCCACGCGCACATAATTCAGCGGCAGCGCGCCATCGGCTATCGCTTCGTCCAGCACACGCAGTACCAGGCGGGAATCGTCGACCAGGGCATCGGTGTAACGCGAGGCGCCGGTGAGCTGCTCATCCTTGTAGCCCGGCATGCGCGACAGGAACTGGGCGCGCGGGAAATAACGATGGTCACGTACGCCGGCCAGGATGTCGTACAGCATCAGCAGCAGGCCGAAGATATGACGTCCCGGAAAGACATGGCGGTAATGCGCAAACCAGTAGCCCATGCGCGACACCAGGCCCGGGGCTTCCACCAGCAGGCGCTCACGTTCAGTCAGCGAATGCCAGGTCAGGCGGATATCGCCCTGGGCGATATAGCGCAGGCCGCCATGCACCATTTTCGAGGAGCGGCTGGAGGTACCCCAGGCATAGTCACGCTGTTCGACCAGCAGGGTTTTCAGGCCCTGGCGTGCGGCTTCACGTGCAACACCGGAGCCGGTGATGCCGCCGCCTATGACCAGCACATCCCATTCTTCACTGGCCAGCCGCGTCCAGGCGGCCTCGCGATCCAGACGTTCACGCTTCATGCTTTTTCATCCAGCAGCAGTTTGCCCGGATTCAGGAGACGATCCGGATCGAAATGACGGCAGAGCGCGGTCAGCGTCTGCATGCCCAGCTCGCCCTTTTCCGCGGGCAGGTAAGGCGCGTGGTCGCGACCGACCCCATGCTGGTGGCTGATGGTGCCACCCATGCGCACGATCTGTTCGGAAGCCGCACGTTTGAGTTTTTCCCAGCGTGCCTGCGTTTCGGCATAGTCGCGGCCGACCCGGTAGACATAGGTGGCGTAGATGCTGGAGCCCTGGGAATACAGATGCGACAGATGCGTGAAGGCCAGCACCTTTTCGTTTTCCGCCTTGAGGCCGTCGCGCAGCGCGGCTTCGATGGCGTCCACGGTCGGCGTCACGCGCGGCCAGTCCACGGCGGTTTCCAGCGTGTCCACGGCATAGCCCATCTGCCACAGCGATTCGCGCAGATAGGGCGAACGGAAACGGTTGGCGGCCCATTTGCGGCCCAGCAGCTGGCCGGTGGCGACAGCGCCATAAGGCGCAACCGTCTTGCGCAGTTCACGCAGGCCGAATTTCACCAGCGCGCGATTACCAGTCAGGCCCACCGTCATCATGCAGCGGCCGTCACCGGCACCGCGCAGGCGCAGCATGCGATCCAGCAGGCCGACGGCGCGGGCATGGCCTGCGAGTATGAGCTGCGTACGTGTTTCCTCGGCATTGCTCAGGCGCAGCATGGACAGCGGCAGCTTGCGCTGCGCGAGTTCGCGTATGGCGGTGCTGGCGCTGTTCCAGTCGGGCAGGAAAAACACATGGAATTCTTCGCAGTCCGGCAGGCGCGTCACACGCACTTTCACTTCGGTGAGCAC
>DASUXS010000269.1:0-3904 GCA_036377855.1 Moraxellaceae bacterium | reverse complement strand
CGCGACGCGGACCCGGTGCCTGCGGGCGACCGAAATGGCGGGTGACATTGTCCGAGCCCACATAGCGGTTGCGATACCACAGCGCCTGGCCGTCTTTGATGCGCAGGCCGTGCACCATGCCGTCACCCATGAACCAGTGATAGGTCGCGGGATTTTCCACCTGCAGGGGGTTGGGGCCGATACGCGTGAGCAGGCCGTCGAGTTCTGCGGGAATCTGGCCCTGCACCGTCAGCGTGCTGCTGTGGTGTTCATCCGGCAGCGGCGCGAAGGGGCCCTCCAGGAACTGGTTGCTGGGCGAGTAGGGCACGCGCTTCTGCACTTTTTCCAAAAGCCAGATGGCGCCTTTCTGAACGGTACGGGCTTCGAGCACGGCCATGGGGAATCTCCCTTCCTGGGCCGGACGACAGTAGTCATGCCCGGCGACATGTGTATGATGTGAACATTAGCCTGCTACTGGATGTTTACGATGTCAACATCAAATTCCGCCCGTACCGACGGCCCGTCCTACCACCACGGCAACCTGCGTCAGGCCCTGGTGGAAAAGGGGCTGGAGCTGCTGGAGGCAGGACAGGCCGATATCAGCCTGCGCGAGCTCACGCGCCAGGTGGGGGTGTCGGCCAATGCGGCCTACCGCCATTTCGCCAGCAAGGAGGACCTGCTGGCCGCCATGGCCGCCGAAGGTTTCCGGCGCCTGGCGACTGTGCAGGCCATGGCCATGCAGGAACGGGGCACGGCAGCCGAGGGCTTTCTCGAAGCGGGTCGCAACTATGTGGCTTTCGCGCGCCGCCATCCGGCGCTGTTCCGGCTGATGTTCGGCCGTTTCGCCGCCAGCAACCGCAGCGAGGAAATGCTGCAGTCGGCGGAGCTGGCCTATGGCGGACTGCGCTATGGCGTGGCGGCGGCGCTGGGCCTGCCGGTGGAGGATGCCAAGGTGCTGCCGGCGGCCATGCATGCCTGGAGCCTGGTGCATGGCCTCAGCCAGCTCATCATCGACGGCCAGATGGATGCGCATACCACGGATGTCGATGCCCTGGTGGATGCCGTGCTGCTGCAGGCGGCTTACCTGGCGGGCAAGAGTGATCCCACGGGTTGATCGGAGGCGGATGTATCCCCTCTCCCCGCCTAGGCGGAGAGAGGGTTAGGGTGAGGGGGATATTGCGAAAGCCTGTGGTGTATTCCCCTCACCCCAGCCCTCTCCCGGGGGGAGAGGGAGAGAGCCTTGGGAGAGGATAGCGATCCGCCAAAAATAAAAAGGCGCCTGTGAGGCGCCTTTTTTATTTGAGCCAGCGTTTGCCGGTACTAAACGCTTTTGCTCTGCAGATAAGGCTCAAGAATGGCCCGCGCATAAATCTGCGCGTCTATCACCGTCATGAAGGTGTAGGCGCCCATGAATTTGCGGCTGATGAACATCACTTCCTTGGGTGGAATGGTGAACTGGCGGGTGGCGGCGGATTTGCCGGCCAGGCTGGTGACGCGGTTGTGCAGGCGGCTGCGGGCCCAGGCGTAATTGCCTTCCGGCGTCAGGGCCTCGGCGGGAGCGTTCTTGAGATCGGAGAAGGGCTCCATGGCCAGGAACAGCACTTCCACGATGCTGTCCTTGGTGGACTGCTGCATGCCGTTGAAGAAGCTGAAGCCCTGCATGGCGGCCAGCATGGCCTCGCGGTCGCGGTAGAAGGCGGCGCGGGTGAGCTTGCGCGCCAGCGCCAGCAGGTCGTCCGGGAAGTCGCGCACGGCGCCGAAATCCAGCAGCACGATACGGTCGTGTTCGCCTTCTTTCTCGGCCAGGCGCACTAAATAGTTGCCGAAATTGGGATCGGTCTGCAGCTCGCCCCAGACAAAGACCTCGCGGCAGCAGATGTCCAGCGCGGCCTCGGCGATACGGTTGCGGCGTTCCTGCGACAGGCCCAGCACGATGGGGCTGTTGATGGGCACGCCGCGCTCGAAGCTCATGCACAGCACGGTGTCCGTGCAGTAGTCACCGTAGATGCGTGGCACGATGTAGCGCGGGTCGTCCTTGAGGTAGGAATGGAAGAGGCGGGTGGTTTCCATTTCCTGGGGGTAGTTCACTTCGCGGTGCATCATCATGCGCACCTCGCCCAGCCAGTCCTCGAACTCGCGCGTCTGCGGCACGGCCTTGGTCAGCTTGAGCATCTGCGTGACCAGGTTGAGGTCGGAGTCTATGGCCTGGGCCACGCCCGGGTACTGGATCTTGAGGACCAGCTCGGTGCCGTCGCTCTTGCGGCGGGCGCGGTGCACCTGGGCCAGGGAGGCTGCACCGAGAGGTTCGGGATCGATGTCCAGTTCGTTGAAGCGCTTGTCGCCCAGCTGCGCGCGCAGCACCGGTTCCAGCGAGCTCCAGGCCAGGGCCGAGGTGTCGTCGTTGAGCTGGTGCAGGGCGCGGGTGATTTCGGGGGGCAGGAAGTGTTCGCCGTAGAGCGCCATCATCTGGCCGATCTTGACCACGGAGCCCTTGAGCTTGCCCAGCTCGCGCACCAGGTACTGCGCCTGCTCCGCCATCACGCGGCGACGCTTTTCATCACGCTCTTCGGGGCTGGAAAACAGGGAACCGGCGGTGCCGGTGGCAAAGCGGGCGCCGGCGATGAAGCCCGCCTTGGCCAGGGAAAGTCGGCGCTCGAAAGCACCGGTCTTCAGGCGCTTCATCTGGTGCGGATTGTCGCTCATCAAAACATCCGGTTCGCGGCAAGGGGCAGGATGGCCGGCATTCTACCTGAAAGGCCGGCCAATGCGCGGTGCCTCTTTGCTCCCTTTTAGCGGCAAAAAAACCAAATGCCCTGCCAGCGGCCACTGTCAGGGACGCAAGGGATGGCTATCATGCGCAGGATCCCTGTATTAGCGACCGTTCCTCCATGCCCCGCACCCTGCCTGATCCCCTGGATTTCACCCCGCCCACCTTGTCCCGCCTGCGCCGCCAGCTGGCCCCGCAGCGTTTCTGGTTCGACCCGCAGTATTACGGCATGGAGCACCTGGACCCGGCGCGGCCAGCGCTCTATGTGGGCAACCACACCCTCTACGGCGTGATCGATGCCCCGCTGATGCTGCTGGGCGCCTATGAGCAGACCGGCATCTATTTCCGCTCCCTGGGCGACCATTTCCATTTCGTGGTGCCGGGCTGGGGCCGCCTGCTGCTGGAGCATGGCGCGGTGGAGGGCACGCCCGAGAACTGCAGCAAGCTCATGCAGGCGGGCGAGCACATCATCGTCTACCCCGGTGGCGCGCGTGAGGTGATGAAGAACCGCGGCGAGGAATACCGCCTGGTGTGGAAACGCCGCACCGGCTTTGCGCGCATGGCCATGCAGCATGGCTACGACATCATCCCCTTTGCCGCCGTGGGTGCCGATGATGTCTACGACATCCGTTACGACAGCAAGACCTTCCGCCAGTCCCTGCTGGGCCGCGTCGCCGAGCGCACCGGTGTCATGGACCGCTTCTTCCGCGGTGGCGATACCCTGGGCCCGCTGATCAGCGGCCTGGGCGGCACCCTGATCCCGCGTCCCGAGAAGATGTATTTCATGTTCGGTGAACGCATTTCCACGCGCCCGCTGCAGGCCGCCTACCGTAATCCGGAGGCGCAGTGGCAGGTGCGGCATGAGGTGGAGGCGGCGATCTACCGGCAGATGGATGAGCTGTTTGCGATACGCGCCAAGGACAGGGATTGGTCGTGGTGGCGCAAGCGGTTGATAGGGCGCGAAGGGCAGGAGTGAGGGAAGACTAAGCCCTCAGCTACCAACCCCACTGTCGCCCCGGCGAAAGCCGGGGCCCAGCGTCTTTAACGGCCTCCGCTACAGCGACCACCCCTCCAGCGTCTCCTGCGCCCGCCCTTCATCCCGCAACTTGATCAGATGCGCATGCAAGGAATAACGCGCCACCACATGCAAGCTGGGAT
>DASUXS010000268.1:0-3714 GCA_036377855.1 Moraxellaceae bacterium | reverse complement strand
AGCGCCCCGGCAAGCCCCTTACAATTCCGCCCCTTCACCGCCTCAATCACAGGACACCCCGATGCGCGTCAGCCGCCTCCTGCTCGCCACCCTGCGCGAAACCCCCGCCGATGCGGAAGTCATCTCCCACCAGCTCATGCTGCGGGCCGGCATGATCCGCAAGGTCGCCACCGGCCTCTACAACTGGCTGCCGCTGGGCCGCCGCGTGCTGGCCAAGGTCGAGCGCATCGTGCGCGAAGAAATGGACCGCGCCGGCGCCCTCGAAGTGCTGATGCCCGTCACCCAGCCCGCCGAACTCTGGGAAGAATCCGGCCGCTATGTGCAGTACGGCCCCGAGCTGCTGCGCTTCAAGGACCGCCATGACCGTCCCTTCGTGCTGGGTCCCACGCATGAAGAGGTCATTACCGACCTGGCGCGCAACGAGCTGCAGAGCTACAAGCAGCTGCCCATCAACCTCTACCAGGTGCAGACCAAGTTCCGCGACGAGATCCGCCCCCGTTTCGGCGTGATGCGTTCGCGCGAGTTCATCATGAAGGACGCCTACTCCTTCCACACCGACCAGGCTTCCCTGCAGGAAACCTATGACGTGATGTACGACGCCTACTGCCGCATCTTCACCCGCCTGGGCCTGGATTTCCGTCCCGTGCAGGCCGACACCGGCTCCATAGGCGGCACCGGCTCGCATGAATTCCATGTGCTGGCCAGCTCGGGCGAAGACGACATCGCCTTCTCCGACACCTCCGACTACGCCGCCAACACGGAAATGGCCGAAGCCCTGGCCCCGGCCACGCCGCGCGCTGCCGCCAGCGAAGCCCTGAAGGAAGTCAGCACGCCCACGCAGACGGCCTGTGCCGATGTCGCCGCCCTGCTGGGCATTCCCGTCACGCGTACGGTCAAGGCCGTGGCTGTCGTGTCGGAAACCCAGGTTGATGAAAAATCACCCAAGCAGCAGCACTTCACCCTCTTCCTGCTGCGTGGCGACCACGAGCTGAATGAAGTGAAGGCCGGCAAGCTGGAGCTGCTCAAGGACTTCCGCCTGGCCACCGAAGCCGAGATCGTGGCGGCTCTGGGCTGCAAGCCCGGCTTTATCGGCCCGGTGGGCGTGAAGCCCACGGTGCGCGTGATCGCCGACAGGACGGTCGCCGCCATGAGCGATTTCACCTGTGGCGCCAACAAGGAAGGTTTCCACCTTGCCGGCGTGAACTTCGGCCGCGACCTGCCGGAACCCCTGCTGGTGGCGGACATCCGCAATGTGGTGGAAGGCGATCCCTCGCCGGACGGCAAGGGCAGGCTGGTCATCAAGCGCGGCATCGAAGTCGGCCATATCTTCCAGCTCGGCAAGAAATACTCCGAAGCCCTGAAGCTGGCCGTGCTGGGCGAAGACGGCAAGCCCTTCATCGTGACCATGGGCTGCTACGGCATAGGCGTGACCCGCGTGGTGGCCTCGGCCATCGAACAGAACCACGACGAGCGCGGCATCATCTGGCCGGACGCCATCGCCCCCTTCCAGATCGCCCTCATTCCCATGAACTGGGCCAAGTCCGTGCGTATCCAGGAAGAGAGCACCAAGCTCTACAACGCGCTGACCGCGGCCGGCTACGACGTCTATTTCGATGACCGCAATGAACGCCCCGGCGTGAAGTTCTCGGACGCCGAACTCATCGGCATCCCGCACCGCCTGGTGGTGGGCGAGAAGGGCCTGGATGCCGGCACCCTGGAGTACAAGGGCCGCCGCGACGAAGAGGCCTGCGATGTGCCGCACAACGAAGTCCTGGACTTTCTGGCGCGTGTGGTGGGGCGCTGAAAGCCGCCTCTCCCTGCAGCCACGCTGCAAAGAAAAAGCCCGGCATTCGCCGGGCTTTTTTTTCTGCTACACGCAATAGCAACTCACTACTTTACACACGCATTTACACGCAACACGCCAACCCTGAGTCCCCTGCCCCGTCACGACCCTGTGCGGCGGCGGGCGACACATTGATCCAGCCTAGCTCAGGCTGAAATCTTCTCCACTGCCAAGACATCATTTTCGATGGCGACCACTTTGACCCGATCGCCGGTACCGTAACTGCCCGCCTGTATACGCCAGACATTGCGCTCCAGACCCACGCGGTACAGGCCGTGGCGGTCCGGCAAACCCAGGACAAAGGAGCGGCCTATGACTGCCATCGAGGGGGCCATCTCAAACTGCATTGCATGCGCTGCCGACATGATGGATCTCCGTTCAAGGAGCCCAGCATTCAGATGACGGGGTTTTGTGCTGCTGCCCGTCTTCTTGGTGCGAGCTCAATCACATTTCTACGGTGACCATCATCACGCTGCGCTTCCGCCTTTGGCAATCTTGACAGGATGAATTCGCTGCAAATCAGCGTTCATATGTTCAAAAAACACCCAAAGCACCCAGGCCTAAATAATAAAAACAGCAACTTGCGGAACCTATCTGGAAAAGCGCAGAGCAAGCACGGGCAAATTATTTACAGGGCAGGCAAAGCCGGAAAGTTTTCTGCCTCAAACAGATGTTCTGCACCCAAATCGGGCGGGACAAAAGCCCGGCACGGGCATCACGTCCCCCGAATGCCCCACCACTCATCGGCCATCACCGAACTGACATCATCCGGCTGGCGCCGTGCACGCCTTCAAACAGCCGCGGAGGGGGCTTGCCATACATCGTTAAATCAGTAAGATACGCGCCTCTTCGAGACGACGGGCGGTTAGCTCAGCGGGAGAGCACTGCCTTCACACGGCAGGGGTCACTGGTTCAATCCCAGTACCGCCCACCACTCTTTCACGGAACAAATTATTGAGTCCGTGCAGGGTGTCCAAGTCCTTCCCCAGGACCCCGTCTGCGAAGAAAGCCTTGCTGTGACAGCGCCTGCATCCAGGCAGATAAAGTCACCTCAGCCGTTCAGGCGCCCCTACCCTTATCGCAGATAGCTACTCCGTAGCCTCGCTCAACTGTTGCCTTCGTTCCCCAAACGCCAGCCCAGCCACCCATTGCCATCCTTATTTATTTCCATAATATTGGAAATATGGAAACAAAAGCCGTTCTCACCGCCCTCGCCGCCCTGGCCCAGGAAACCCGCCTGGGCATCTTCCGTCTGCTGGTCCAGCAAGGCCCCCAGGGCCTGCCTGCCGGCAAGATCGGTGAGGCGCTGGAGCTTCCCCCCGCCACGCTCTCCTTCCACCTCAAGGAACTGAGCCATGCAGGCCTTCTGGACTCAAGGCAGGAGGGCCGCTCCATCGTCTACAGCACCAACTTCAGCACCATGAACCAGGTGCTGGGCTTCCTGACGGAAAACTGCTGTGGCGGAGAGCCCTGTGCCCCCGCCGGACCACCCGCAAACGGATGCTGCTGATCATGGAAAAAACCTACAACGTGCTTTTCCTCTGCACGGCCAACTCCGCTCGCAGCATCATGGCGGAGGCCGCCCTGAACGTCATGGGCAAAGGAAAGTTCAAGGCCTATAGCGCCGGCAGCTTTCCCGGCGGCAAGGTCAATCCGTATGCCATCGAGATAGCGGAGACACTGGGCTATCCAACAGAGAATCTTCGCAGCAAGAGCTGGGATGAGTTCGGCGGGCCTGATGCGCCGGAGATGGACTTCATTTTCACGGTCTGCGACAACGCCGCCGGTGAAACCTGCCCGACCTGGCCGGGGCACCCCGTGTCTGCGCACTGGGGCTTTGCCGATCCCGCCGCCGTAGAAGGGACAGATGA
>DASUXS010000267.1:0-7287 GCA_036377855.1 Moraxellaceae bacterium | reverse complement strand
CATGCCCAGGCGGACTACGCCTATTTCATGCGCGGCCTCTCGGACTACGAGGCGGACCGCGATTTCTTCATGCGCTTCCTGCCGGTGGAAGCTGCCTGGCGTGACCTCAGCAATGCCCGCGACGCCTACAACGGCTTCCGCGAGCTGACCACCCGCTTCCCCAACAGCGAATACACCCCGGAAGCCCGCGCCCGCATGATCTTCATCCGCAACCAGCTGGTGGAGTCCGAACTGCATGTGGCGCGTTTCTATGCCCGCAAGAAGGCCTATCTGTCCTGCCTGAACCGCGCCCGCTGGATTGTCGAGAACTATCCCGGCGCGCCACAGCTGGCCGATGCCCTGGCCCTGCAGGTCTGGTCCTATGAAAAGCTGGGCGTCAACGACCTGGCCGAGCAGCAGCTGGCCCTGCTCAAGACCAATTACCCGGACTACAACAAGCTGGACCAGCTCGGCCAGCTGGTGGCCGGCAACGAAGACCGCTCCTGGCTGAACATCCTCACCTTCGGCCTGCTGGGCAGCGACGGCAAAAGCTGATTCGAGCTGAGCCATGTCGCTGTCCCTGCGCCGCCTGCAGGCACGCGACCTGCCGGCCGTGATGCGGCTGCAGGCGCAGGCCTATCCCGATCTCTGCGAATCCGAAAACGCCATCGCCAGCCGCCTGCAGCAGGCGCCGTCCTGGTGCTGGGTGGCGGAAGGCGGTGACGACATCGCCGCCTACCTGCTCAGCCACCCCTGGCGGCACACCGCCCCGCCCGCCTGGAATGCCCCGCTGCCGCGACTGCCGGCACACGGTACCCGCTTCTATATCCACGACCTGGCTTTAGGCCCCGCCGCGCGCGGCAACGGCCTCGCCCGCCGCCTCATCCAGCATGTGCTGCAGGAGGCGCAGCGGGCGCGTTTCCACGAAGTGCAGCTGGTGGCCGTGCAGGGATCAACAGGCTTCTGGCAGCGCCTGGGCTTCCATGTCCTGCCGTTACAGGATGAAAAGCTGCGCCAGAAGCTGGCCAGCTACGGTGACGATGCGCGCCTGATGGGGCGGCAGCTGTAAACAGAAACGGCCGGACTCAGTCGCCGGCGCGCCAGCCGTTGACGATGGGATAGCGCCGGTCCTTGCCGAAACCGCGACGGGTGATGCGCGGACCGATGGCGGCCTGGCGGCGTTTGTATTCATTGCCATCCACCATGCGCACGACGCGGCTCACGGTTTCGCGATCAAAGCCGGCGGCGATGATGGTCTCCGCGCTTTCATCCTCTTCCACATAACGGCGCAGGATTTCATCCAGCACCGGATAGGGCGGCAGCGAGTCTTCGTCCTTCTGGTCCGGCGCCAGTTCCGCCGAGGGCGGACGGTCTATCACGCGCTGCGGGATCACCGCGCCCAGGGTGTTGCGGTATTCGGAAAGGCGGAAGACCAGCGTCTTCGGCACATCCTTGAGCACGTCGAAACCACCGGCCATGTCGCCGTAGAGCGTGGCATAGCCCACGGCCATTTCCGATTTGTTGCCGGTGGTGAGCACCAGCAGGCCTTTCTTGTTGGAGATGGCCATGAGCAGCACGCCGCGTGAGCGCGCCTGCAGGTTTTCCTCGGTCTTGTCGCGGCCCAGGCCGGCGAATTCCTGTTCCAGCGTTGCGGAAAATGCCGTCACCATGGGCTCTATGGGCAGCACGGAATATTTCACGCCAAGGATGGCGGCCTCTTCCTCGGCATCATCCAGGCTCATCTGCGCGGTGTAGCGGTAAGGCATCATCACCGCCTGCACGCGGTCCGCGCCTATGGCATCGACGGCAATGGCCAGGGTCAGCGCGGAATCGATGCCGCCGGACAGCCCCAGTACCACGCCCTTGAAGCCGCTTTTCCCGACATAGTCGCGCACGCCCAGCACCAGGGCCTGGTAGACCTCGGCCTCGTCGGTGAGTCGCGGTGCCTGCGGGGCCGGCAGGAAACCGTCGCGGCCGAATTCCACCAGCGCCAGGTTTTCCTGGAAACGCGGCAGCTCGCAGGGCACCTGGCCGTCGGCATTCATCACGAAGGAACCGCCATCGAAAACCAGTTCGTCCTGCGCACCGACCAGGTTCACATAGAGCACGGGGAGACCGGTTTCCTGCACGCGGGCCGACACCACGGCCATGCGTTCGACCTGCTTGCCGCGATGGAAGGGCGAGGCATTGAGATTGAGCAGCAGCTCGGCCCCGGCGGCCTTCGCCGCCGCCGCGGGCGCGGCATGCCAGATGTCTTCGCAGATGGTCAGGCCCAGGTGGCGGCCGTCGAGCTCGAAGACCGCAGGCTGCAGGCCCGGGCTGAAATAGCGTTTCTCGTCGAAGACCTGGAAGTTGGGCAGCTCCTGCTTGGCGTATTCCGCCAGCAGGGCACCGTCGCGGTAGACGCCGGCGAGATTGCAGAGGCGGCCGTCGCGCTGGCCGGGATAGCCCACGGCGATGGCGATGCCCGGCACTTCTGCCAGGCGCTCCAGGGCGCGGCGGATACGGCCTTCCAGGCTGGGACGCAGCAGCAGGTCCTCGGGCGGGTAGCCGATCAGGCAGAGTTCGGGAAACACCACCAGCGCCGCCTTGTGGATGTCGCGCGCCTCGCGGCTCAGGGTCAGCACCTTGTCGATATTGCCGGGGATGTCACCCACGACGAAGTCGGCTTGGGCAAGGGCAATACGCAGTGAAGCAGCGGTCATGGCAAATCCTGGCAACGGCTGGCAAAACGGGGGGGCGCATAGGATAGACTAGGCTGCCACCAGCGTCATTTGCCCGCCAGAGGCAAGGCGCTTCCCCTTTTTCGCACTGCAGGGCAAGGACATGTCCATCCTCATCCGTCTCGCCGTCGTGGGACTGCTGGCCTGGCTGGCCTACCGCCTGCTGCTGAGGCTGCTGCAGCCCTCAGCGCCCGCATCGCGGCAGCCGCCGTCGCCGCCCGCGGACGTCGTGATGCGGCGCTGCTCCTGGTGCAAGGTGCATGTACCCGAAAGCGAAAGCACGCAAGCCTCCGGCCATTACTTCTGCTGCGAGGCACATCGTGATGCCTTCCTGCACAGGCAGGCCTGAATGACGGTAGCGCTCTACCACAAGGAACGTGAAGACTGGCGACTGCTGCGCATCTACGCCTGGTACCGGCTTGCGCTCTCGGCGCTGCTGATCGCCGTCTTCGCGCTGAAGCCGGAAATGCCCATGCTGGGCGCCGAAAACCGTCCGCTCTTCCTGGCCACCGCGCTGGGCTATTTCATCACCACGATTTCCGCCAGCCTCTTCCTGCGCCAGCCGCGCCGGCAGATTGCCACCTACAGCCTGATGCTGCTGCTGGTGGACATCCTGGTGCTGACCCTGATGACCCATGCCAGCGGGGGCCTCAACACCCAGCTCGGCCTGCTTTTCCTGGTGGTCATTGCAGGCGGCAACATCCTGCTCTCGGGCCGCATGGGCGCGCTCATCGCCGCCGTCGCCGCCATCGCCATCCTTTATGAACACTTCTATTTTTCGCTCAGCCATGAGGAGGACATCTCGCCTCTGGCCTTTGCGCAGTCTTCCATCCTCGGCATCAGCTTTTTCGCCATGGCCCTGTTCAGCCAGCTCATCGTCACGCGCATGCGCCATGGCGAGGAGCTGGCTGAACTGCGCGCCCAGGACATCGCCAACCTGCAGCTGCTGAACGAACAGATCATCCGGCGCATGCGCACCGGCATCATCGCACTGAGCCCTGACCGCCAGGTACTGCTCAGCAACGAGGCTTCGCAGCAGCTGCTCGGCCTGGACAAACCCATTGCCCTGTTCAGCCGGCTGGAGGATGTTTCCCTGCTGCTGGACGCCGCCCTCTTCGCCTGGCAGCAGAATCCGCTGATGCGTCCCATCCCTTTCAAGAACACGCCGGAAAGTCCCGAGATCAGCGCCAACTTCGCGCCACTCTCGCCCGAGGACCACAGCGGCACCACCCTGCTCTTCCTCGAGGACACGACACAGCTGACCCAACAGGTCCAGCAGATGAAGCTGGCCTCGCTGGGCCGCCTCACCGCCAGCATTGCCCACGAGGTGCGCAATCCGCTGGGCGCCATCAGCCATGCCACCCAGCTGCTGGCGGAGTCGGACGCCATCGTCGGCCCTGACCGGCGTCTCCTGGAAATCATCGAGCAGCACTGCCGGCGCATGAATTCGGTGGTGGAAAACGTGCTCAGCGTGTCGCGCCGGCAGCCGTCGGTGCCGCAGACCTTCGTGCTGCAGGACTGGCTCAAGGAATTCCGCGAGGAGTACCTGGGCATGCCCGGCGAAGGCGTGACCATGGAGCTGCGCGCCAGCGAAAAGCACAGCAACATCCGTTTCGACCCGCAGCAGCTCTACCAGGTGGTGGGCAACCTGGCCATGAACGGCCTGCGCTACAGTCGCAAGAAAACCGGCAAATCGCATATCCTGCTCAGCATCGGACGAGGCGAGCTGAACGGACTGACCTGCCTGGATATCATCGACTTCGGCCCCGGCATCGCGCCCGAACAGCGCGGCAACCTGTTTGAGCCCTTTTTCACCACAGAGAGCAACGGCACCGGCCTGGGCCTGTACCTGTCGCGGGAAATCTGCGAGGCCAACCAGGCCCGCCTGGACTATATTCCTCGCGCTAACGGCGCCTGCTTCCGCATTACTTTCGCCCATCCTGACCGGCTGAGCTAAACCCTACGAGACTGCCATGAACAAGCCCCTGGCGCTGATTGTCGATGACGAACCCGATATCCGCGAACTGCTGGAAATCACCCTGGCACGCATGCAGATCGATTCGCGTTCGGCGGACTCGCTGGAAAGCGCCCATGACCTCCTGCGGCGGGAAAAATTCCATCTCTGCCTGACCGACATGAACCTACCCGACGGCAGCGGCATCTCCCTGGTGCAGGCCATACAGCGCGACTATCCCGCGCTGCCGGTGGCCGTGATCACCGCCTACGGCAGCACCGAGGCCGCCGTGGCCTCGCTCAAGGCCGGCGCCTTCGATTTCGTGTCCAAGCCGGTGGAGCTGGCGCGCCTGCGCGACATGGTCAATACCGCGCTGCGCCTCAAGCCCGACGGCGAGGATTTCCCGGAGGACAGCCGCCTGCTGGGCCGCTCGCCCGCCGTGCGCGAGCTCAAGGAAAAAATCCAGAAACTGTCGCGCAGCCAGGCCCCGGTCTACATCACCGGCGAATCCGGCACCGGCAAGGAACTGGTGGCGCGGCTGATCCATGAGCTGGGGCCGCGCGCGGAGCATCCTTTCGTGCCCGTGAACTGCGGCGCCATTCCCACCGAACTGATGGAAAGCGAGTTTTTCGGCCACAAGAAAGGCAGCTTCACCGGTGCCACCGAAGACAAGCAGGGCCTGTTCCAGGTGGCGCATGAAGGCACCCTCTTCCTCGATGAAGTCGCCGACCTGCCGCTGCCCATGCAGGTAAAGCTGCTGCGCGCCATCCAGGAAAAATCCGTGCGTCCGGTGGGCAGCACCAAGGAAGTGCCGGTGAATGTGCGTATCGTCAGCGCCACCCACCGCGACCTGGCCGAGGAAGTGGCGGCCGGCCGTTTCCGCCAGGACCTGTTCTACCGCATCAATGTCATCCAGCTGAAAGTGCCGCCCTTGCGTGACCGCGGTGACGACATCCTTTACCTGGCCCAGACCTTCCTGAAAAAAATCAGCGACGACTGGGGCATGGACGAACCGGTGCTCAGCGAAGCTGCGCGCAGCGCCCTGCGCCAGTACAGCTTCCCCGGCAATGTGCGCGAGCTGCAGAACATCCTCGAGCGCGCGCTCACGCTTTGCGACCATGGCAGCATTCAGCCGGAGCACCTGCAGCTGCCGGCGCATGAAAAAACCGGAGCCGACACCGCACCGGCGGCCATGCGCGCCGCCACCACGGAGGCCGCGGGCGCCGGCTCGCTGGAAGACTATCTGTTCGAGATCGAGAAGAGCGCCATTCTCAAGGCGCTGGAAGAAACCCGCTGGAACCGCACGGCAGCGGCCAAGAAGCTGGGCATGACCTTCCGCTCGCTGCGTTACCGCCTGAAGAAAATGGGGCTGGATGACGACAGCAGCGATGAGGAAGAGAAATAAGTCAGGGCAGCAGCCGGTAAGGCCGCGGATCCACCCGCGGCTCGCGCCCCAGCATCAGGTCCGCCAGCAAACCCGCTGATGCGGGCGCCAGCACCAGGCCGTTGCGGAACTGGCCGGCATTGATCCAGAGATTGTCGTAGCCCGGCACCTTGCCGATATAGGGAATGCCGTTGGGCGCTGCCGGCCGCAAACCTGCCCACTGCAGCACGGGCTCCTCCCCCGCCAGTGCCGGCCACAACTTTTGCGCCGACGCCTGCAGGCTCCGCAGCGCCTCCGGCGTCGTGCTTTTGTCGAAACCGCTCTCCTCCAGGGTGGAGCCGCAGAGGATGTGGCCATCGCGCCGCGGGATGACGTAGCGGCCCTGGGCCAGCACGATGCAGGGCAGCTCGCCCGCCGGACGCTTGTAGAGCAGCATCTGGCCACGCACCGGCCGCAGCACCGGGGGCGTGGCCACTCCGGCCTTTTCCAGGAAAACCCGGCTCCAGGCGCCTCCGCACACCACCACCTGTTCCGCCCCGGCCTGGCGACCGTCTGCAAGGTGCAGGCGTTGCAGGCGACCCGCCTCCGCTGTCCAGGCCACCACTTCCGCCTGCTCCACCACCGTCACGCCCAGCTGCCGCACCGAGGCCAGCAGGGCCTTGAGCAGGCGCGGATTGCGGACATTGGCAATGGCGGGCATCCACAGGCCCTGTCGCCAGCCACTGCCCAAGCCGGGCAGCTGCTGCTGCAGCGCCGCGCTGCCCAAGCAATGGATTTCGTGGCCATGCCCCTGCGCCCACTGCACGGCATCGCGGGCATCGTCGGCATCCAGCATGAGCAAGCCGCAGGGCGCCAGCTCCGGATCGATGCCGGTTTCCGCCACGAGGGCCTGGCTCAGCAAGGGATAGGCACGCTGCGCCGTCGAGGCCAACGCTGTCACCGGCTCGGCATAACGCCAGGGATAGAGCGGCGAGACAATGCCACCGCCGGCCCAGGAGGCTTCGCCGCCGACGCGGCCACGCTCCAGCAGCAGGACCTGCCGTCCCGCCTGCGCCAGCTCACGGGCCACCATCAGGCCGTTGACCCCCGCGCCTACCACGACCACATCAGCCGGGGCCGATACCTGCGACGACATAAAATGAAACCTTTCACAAAAAGCTGCCGGCCTGTCACAAAAAAGCCAGTCGGCCTGCACCCTCGGTTGCCGCTGCCCAGTCATCTCGCTAAGCTCTTGAAGACAGGGCAAA
>DASUXS010000266.1:0-2549 GCA_036377855.1 Moraxellaceae bacterium | reverse complement strand
CCCTTGGCCTGCTGGCTGCGCATCTGCAGCACTTCGTTTTCGGAAATGCTGAAGTTCACGCGCATGGGGTCCAGCGCCGCGACATAGGTGAGCAGGCTGTTGCTGGCGTTGATGTAGGAGCCGGGCTGCTGTTTGGCAAAGCTGGACAGGCCGCGCACCGGCGAGGTGATGTAGGTATAGGAGAGGTCCAGCTCGTTCTGCTGCACCTTGGCCTTGGCGGCTTCCACCGCAGCGGCGGCCGCGGCTTCGCTGCCGACGGCATCATCCAGTTCTTTTTTACTGACCGCGTCCTGGTCCGCCAGCGGCTTCACGCGCTTGAGGTTGGCGCGCGCCGTGATCAGGCGCGCCTGCTGCTCGGCCAATTCGGCCTTGGCGGAGGCGAGCTGGGCCTGGAAAGGCTTGGGATCGATCTGGAACAGGGGCTGGCCGGCTTCGACCAGGGTGCCTTCGTTGTAAAGGCGGCGGTCCAGGTAGCCGGCGATGCGCGCGCGGATTTCCACCTGCTGCGAGCTTTCGGTCTGGCCCACGAATTCCTGGGCCACGTTCACGCTGCCGGCCTGCAGGGTGATGGCGGGAACCTCGGCCACCGGTGGTGCTTTTTTCTCGCCCTGCTTGTCGCCGCAGCCGGCCAGCAGGGCAGCCGTCAGCAGCAGCCCCGTATTGAGGCCGCGAATGGCGCCGCCGTTGTTCCGCTTATGCATAACAATCCCCAGTCATTCTTTCACCACATAGGTGTGGAAACGGACCTGGCCATCGACCAGCTCCTGGTAAACCCCCTGCACCTCATAAGAGAAGCCGGGGAAAAGGTTGCAGCCTTCCTCGAAGGTGAGGAAGTAATCAATCATCGGTTGTGCAGCGTCGTCATAACGCTCGCCCGGCACCACGATGCCTATGCCCGGCGGATAGATCAGCGCCAGCGTGGCGGCGATGCGTCCCTTCACCTGGGTCATGGGCAGGTAGTCCACATCCCCGCCGGTGAGTTTCTGCATGGCGTCGCGCGCCGGCAGCACCTGTTCGGGGAAGGATTCATAACGGAAGCTCAGGCGCTGCAGCTCCTTCACGCGGCGTTCGCGGAAGAAGTTGTGCATCTCATGGCAGAGCTGCTTGAGCGTGTAGCCGCGGTAGCGCTGCTCGTAGACGGCATAGAGGCCGGGCACCACTTTCTGCAGCGGCGCATCGCTGTCATAGAGGTCTTTGAAACGTTCCAGCGCGGCCAGCAGCATGGCCATCTTGCCTTCGCCCACGGCCGGGGTCATGAGGAAGAGGATGCTGTTGAGGTCGTTCTTTTCCGGGATGACATGGTTTTCGCGCAGGAAATTGGCGAGCACCGTGGCCGGGATGCCGGTGTCCTGGTAGTTGCCGGTCTGGTGGTCTATGCCCGGCGTGGTCAGCATGAACTTGGTGGGGTCCACCATGGCCGCGTCATGGCCCAGGTGCTTGTAGCCATGCCAGGCGGCGCCCGGCACCAGCTGCCAGTATTGCTGCTCGCGCGCCAGCACCTCGGTGGGCACGTCTTCCCAGTGCACCTGCTTGCCCTGGAATTCCACCATGTCGGGCACGAAGGGGTCGATGAAGCCGGCAAAGCGCTTGCGCACGGCTTTGCGCGCTTCAATGCCCAGCTTGACCATGTCGTCCCAGAGCACGCGGCCGGCGAGGTCGCCATGCATCTGCGCATTCACGTCCAGGCTGGAGAACAGCGGATAGAAGGGCGAAGTCGAAGCCTGCAGCATGAACATTTCATTGAAGCGCTTGTGGTTCACGCGGCGCGGCTGGCCATCGATATGCGCATCGCGCACATGGATCTGCGAGGCCTGGGAAAAGCCGGCCAGCTGTTTGTGCGTGGACTGTGTGGCGACGATGCCGGGGTCCTTGTCCGTGAGCGCAAGGCCCATGGAGAAATGATCCTTCATCAGCGGATGGAAGGCGCCGAAACCGGCCCAGGCTTCGTCGAAATGGATGTATTCGCAGAGATGGCCGATGCGCTCCAGCACCTTTCGCGCGTTGTACACCGTGCCGTCGTAAGTGCATTGCTCAATGATGGCACAGCGTATGGGGCGTTCTTTTTTCCAGGCCTCCGTGCCTTTCAGGCGCGGATGGTTCCTGAGCTTTTCGCGTATGGATTTCTCGTCCAGCGCGGCCCAGTCGATGGGGCCGACCATGCCGAATCCGTTGCGGTCCGCTTCCAGGTAGACCGGGATGGCACCGGCCAGCACCAGGGCGCCATGGTGGTTGGATTTATGGTTGTTGCGGTCGAAGAGCACGATGTCGCCTTCGCGCAGCAGGGCGGTGTTCACCACCTTGTTGGAGGCCGATGTGCCGTTGAGCACGAAATAGGTGCGGTCCGCGCCAAAGACCTTGGCGGCGGCTTTCTGCGCGGCCAGGGCCGGGCCCTCATGGATGAGCAGGTCGCCCATGGACACCATGGCATTGCAGATGTCGTCGCGGAAAACGTTCTCACCCATGTGACCGAAGAAGAGGCGGCCTATGGGGTGGCGCTTGAAGAGCTGGCCGCCCTGGTGGCCGGGGCAGGCCCAGGTGCGGTTGGCGTC